>CAMBWG010000074.1 GCA_945871415.1 uncultured Desulfovibrio sp. | reverse complement strand
GGACAGCCACATGCTCAAGACGCACCCGGTAGCGCAGGAACAGCAGCAGACGGGCCGACGCAAGCAGCAGACGCCGCACGGGTCCCGCGCCGCCACAACCGGGAGACGATGCGCCGGGCTCTTCCGGGTTTCGGGGGAGCGCGGCGATCCGGCGGGCAAAAAGAAAGGCCAGCGCAAGCGAGCTCATCCCCAGCAGCACGTGTCCCGCAGCCGGGGAAACAAGAGCCAGCAGAGAATAGAGCGCGCCCGCCATCAGCATGCCCAAAAAGGAAAAGAAATTGCAGACGCCGAGAATACGCCCCTTTTCCCCGGCGGCCGGACGGATTTGCAGATAGCTGGAAACCGGCACGATATAGAGGCTGCCGCATATGCCCGTGGCGGCATAGCAGAAGAACAGCAGCCCGAAGTGCCACCCTTCCGGTGCAAGAGGAACACAGCCTGCGAGCACCAGCAGCACGCCCATACCGGCGCAGGCAGGCGGGACGGACTGCCGCCAGTCCTGCCGCCGACGGCGGGCGGCAATTAGCGCGCCGAGGCAGATGCCGAGCATGAGCGCACCGGGAAGCAGACTTGTCATGGTGGCGCTCAGGCCGAGCTGATGCAGTCCGAAGGTGTTGATTTCCAGCAGAACAAGGACGGAAAGGCTGTAGAAAAAGGCATCCGCGCAGAAACAGAGAAAAATATCTCCGCGTTCCCGCAGATGCAGCAGATCGCAGGCGGACCGCCAGGCCCCGAACAGCGGGAAGGGGGGCAGATTTTCCCGCCGGGCCGCCGCGGGCCGCCAGGGCACAAGCGCCACGGAACACAGGCCCAGCAGAGCGATAAGAACAACCGTCGCGGCCACCAGCCAGCGCCCGAAGGGTATCTGAGTCTCAAACCAGCGGCTTTCAAGCGCCGCGCCGGCCAGCGCCACGCCCAGCAGGATGGAAGCCGTTGTGGACAGCTTGAAAAAGGCATTGGCCTGCGGAATCCGTTCAGGAGGAAAAACTTCGGGCAGAGAGCCGTTCAGAGCCGGACTGAAGAGCGTGGCGCTCGCGCCCATGCAGAACAGCATGGCCAGCAGACCGCCCCAGTGCAGCGTCAGCAGGCCCCACGCGCCGACCAGCATGGCCGCAAGCTCAATCAGCTTGGCGGCAAGAATGACGCGCCGCTTGGGATAGCGATCCGCCAGCCAGCCGCCCCAGGCGGAAAAGAGAACAAAGGGCAGGGAAAAAAGCACCGTCCCCCAGGACTGCATGCTTGTATAGCCCATGCCGACGGCAAGAAGCAGCACGGACTGCTTGAAGAAATTGTCGTTGAAAGTGCCAAGGGTAAAACCGAGCCCCAGCGAAACAGCCTGTCTGGCAAAACTCCGGCTCATACGCGCTCCTTGCGGCGGCTTGCGTATGACGTCAGGCGTTCCGCTTATCCTTCGGGCCGGATACCCTCCGGGAGGGGGCGCTTATGCGGAGGGGGGCTCCTGGCCGGCGGCTTTTTCGGCCGCAAGCTCCAGAAGCGCATAATCCCGCACCCGATCGAGCATCTCCACGGCAAAGGGCAAATCACGCCGGTACACGACTTCCTTACCGATACGACGGGGTATCAGCAGCCCCGCGCGCACCAGCACGTTGACGTGATGACTGACGGCCGTGCGGCTCATGCCGACCGTGGCCACAAGCGTGCTCAGGCCTATCTGCTCCCCCGGCTCGAACAGCAGGAGAATCCTCTGGCGGGTGGCGTCTCCCATAGCGGAAAAAACCTGCGCCACACGCTCCCAGTCGTCCGGCAGGGCGGTGATATACTGCGAGTTCATGCCCTGTGTGTAGACGGCGGGAAAGTGTGCTGTCAAGAAAAGAGCTACCCCGCCCGGCGGTATTTTGTCAACTACAAAAATAGTTATTTAGTCTATTAGACGGATTTGACCTGCTGTACGGCAACGGCACAGGCAAAAAAGAAGGGAGAAACCGAAACGGTTCCTCCCTTTTCGTGCGAGAGCATATTCAGTTTGAAACGCCTTGCGATTCAAATCCTGCGGCCTGTCGTTTCGGGGGAAAAACGCTGCCCCACTCAGGGTCGGGCGGCGCTGTGCCGCCCGCCTCGCGTTTTACCTTTTTCAAAGCTGAAACGCCCTATTGCGGCCGGGCCGCCGCAGCCTCCGGCGCGTCTCCCGGCGCTACATAGTTTTGCAGGAAGGACTCAAATTCCGCAATGGGCATGGGCCGGGCAATAAAATAGCCCTGACCGTAAGCGCATCCGTTATCACGCAGGAAGGAAAGCTGTTCCTCTTCCTCGATACCTTCGCACAGGGTCTTCATGCCGAGCCGCTGCCCCAGAAGCAGCAGGGCGTCAAGCACGGCCTGCGCATTGCTGGCGCTGAGAAATTCCTTGTCGAGCTTGATGATGTCGATGGGAAAACTCTGCAGGGACGAAAGGGAGGAATAGCCCTTGCCGAAGTCGTCCAGCGCCACTTCGATATTCTGCTCCTTGAGCGCGCACATATTGGTCTTGAACAGCTTTTCGTCAAAGCCGGCCAGACTTTCCGTCACTTCCACCTTGATGAGATTGTGCGGAATCCTCCACTTTTCCAGCACGGAGAAAAAGGTTTCGGCGTAACCTTCCCGCAGGAACAGGGCTCGCGACTGATTGACGCTGATCGGCACGACATGCTTTCCGGCGTCCAGACGGGCGCGGAGCCAGCGACAGACGCAGTCCAGAACGTAAATATCCAGTTCGCGGATAAAGCCGTTCTTTTCAAACAGGGGAATGAATTCGTCGGGATAGATGGTCGAGCCATCCTTGGGGTACCAGCGTACCAGCGCTTCCGCGCCGCTGATGGAACCGTCCCGCAGACAGACCTGCGGCTGAAGATGCACGACGAACTCCTCATCCTGAAGCGCCTGCTGCATACGACTTTCCAGCGCTGTTATCTTCTTGGCCAGCGCGTGCATGGATTCGTCGTAGATGGTGTAGGACGACTGATAGCGGGAGCGCGAAAGACTGCTTTCCGCAGTTTCGGCGGCCAGTATCAGACTGCTGACATCGCCGTCATATTTAGTGATGAAGCAGGCCCCCGCCGTAAAAATAACGGAATGCCCGACAGCCGCGCCAATACCGGAGGCAATGCCGAAAATCTTTTCCATGATTTCATGGAAGGCTTCCTTGCTGTCGCAGTGCCAGAGGCAGAGGAACTTGCCCGCGCCCACGTGCGCGCAGAGCGCATGCGGCGGCAGAATACGACGCAGCTCCTCATGGCAGCGGGAAATCAGAAAATCCCCCGTACTGTAGCCCTTGAGCACGTTCACATGCTTGAGACGACAGATATTGATGCAGACAAGCACCGAAGGGGTCTTGTCCCGAAGCAGCAGCGCATCGGCGTCCATCTGGAACTGGGGCCGGTTGGGCCCGCCGGTCAGGGGGTCCGTCAGGGCGATACGTTCGATGGTACGCAGGCGGGACTTGCCGCGGGACAGAGAACGCAGCAGGAACCGCAGCAGAATCAGCAGCCCCAGCGTGCCGCCCGCAAGAGCGGGAATAAGCGGATGACGCCGGATGAACTGCCACATCTCTTTCAGCGGAGACATATCCCGCGCCTGCTGCATATCTTCCAGCTCATTGGCGGAAATGGTGCACAGCGTCTTGCTGATGACATCCACGGCCATGCGCGGCTGGGACTGGGAAATGCCGATGGCCATGGGATAGACGGCGCGCGTCAGAATCAGATTGGAATCCACGGCCAGTTCCGAAGACGAGGCCAGCATACCCGGAGACTGCGGAATATAGGCGTCTATGCGCCGCTGCGCAAAGGCCTCAAGACACTCTGCCCGCGTCGCATAATCCACGAAGATGTCAGCCGGATAAACTGCCTGATATGCGGCCTTGACGCTGGTCATTTCCGGGGTGACGCCTATGCGCAGACGGCTCCCCGGGCGCATGTTCTGCCGGACGGCCAGCGTGATGGGCGCGCTGAGAAAGATACGGCTTGTGGTCATGCCGTAGTTGCGGGCAAAATTGCCGCTGAAATACAGATCGGTAACGGCATCGGCTCTGCCGTCCTGCACCATGCGCAGGGCCTGATCATAGGTATCGGCAGGCACGAGCTCCATGCGGATGCCGCTCCGCTGTTCCAGCAGCTCAAACAGACGATGCAGCAGGGGCATACGACCCTGCGCATCCATCATGGGTTGCTGACGGCTGTAGGCGACGCGCAGCACGGGCTTCGTTTCAAGCCAGAGTTCCTCCTCGCGGCCCAGTCTGATGGAGACGCCGCGATCCCCGATGAAAAAGGACTCAAAGAGCTGCGCAAAGATGTGGGGATTGTTGATGTGCACCTGCCGCATGGCTTCGTCAATCTGCGGCAGAAGTTCCTTGTCGCCCGGGGCCGTCACAAAGAAGAAGGGCGCCGCGTCAAAGGTCCCGAGAATGGTCCCGGCCCCCTGAAGCGATCCGTCCACATAGGTGTCGATACTCCCGTCCTGCAAGGCGGCGTACATCTCCTTCTGCTTGCTGAACAGGCGGACGGTGTGCCTGAAGCCCATGCTCCTGGCGAATTTGGCAAAATACTCCCGCGTGTACGAGGAACGCAGCAGGCCGAAGGTCCTGCCGGAAAAATCCGAAAAATCCATGAAATGCAGGGGCGTGTCCTGCAGGGCATGGATGGTCAGGACGGCGACCCCGGCGGCAATGGAGGAAAACTGCATGTTCGGCCGCCCGGGCAGGGTCGCGGAACTGGTATCGCAGGAAAGATCAATGCGGCCTTCGGCAAGCGCGGCGGGGATCTCGTCGTGCGTCAGCTCCACCCATTCATAACGCCAGCCCGTCAGGCGGGACATGGTTTCCAGCAGGGCGGGAACATAACCGGAGATGCGCCCGTCTTCCGCACTCCGAAAAAGTCCGCTGGCCTCATACCAGCCCACACGCACGGTGCGGGGAGCGGAGCCGGGGACAGTCCCGGCGGCGGCCCCGGGAGCAGTTTCAGCAGCAAGGGCCCTCTCCGACAGAGGGAATGGAACTATCGCCAGCAACAGGAGGATCATCGCGCCGATAAGGCGATGCGGCAACGCCATACGAGTTTTGTCTCTTACCGGTATCCGATGGGCAAGGCGGCTTCCTGAAGCCATAAACACGGGGGACATGACAGCCTCTGGCATGGTTGGAGCATTGGCGGCGATATTGCCGCACCGTTCGCATCCTGCGCAGGCCTGCGCACATGGCAGGGAGGGAGTACCGTCCCGGTACGGTTGCGAACCGAAAAAGGCGGAAAGCCTTTTTCATCAAGATCGGTTACGAGCGTGCGCCGGGAAAACAACGTCTGTACGCGCCCGATCTTCCGGGGCGCGCATCCTGACGCGGCAGTTCATGACGACGCCGGCGACACCTCCATATCCTGTTTCTATCCGGGAAGGTTCCCCATAGTAGACCACTGCGCTACTGATGTCCACACTCGGAACCACCCTGCAAACATTCTTTTCCGCACGGCAAAACATCCCTGCCCGCATAACGCAGAACTCCCGGCAACAGGGCAGCGCCCATTGCCGGGAGTCTCACTATAAGGCGATGAAAGTAAAAGACAATTTTACACTTCCTGCCCGGCAAGCGCAGCCACATAGGGACGGATGCGCGCATGTGCGGCATCCACGCGGGCACGCAGACCGCGGGCATAGGCGTCAAGATCCGCAATGGGGCGCGTCGCCACGCCGCTTTCCATGGCGGCACGGGCCACAGCGGGCGTGACGGCGGTCAGAATGCGCGGGTCCAGCGGCTTGGGAATGATATAGTCCGGGCCAAAGGACAGGGACTGCACGCCGTAGGCCGACAGAACCTCGGCGGGCGCGGGTTCCTTGGCCAGCGCGGCCAGGGCCCGGGCGGCGGCAAGTTTCATGGCCTCGTTGATCTCGCAGGCTCCGGCATCCAGCGCTCCGCGGAAGATGTAGGGGAAACCGGAAACATTGTTGATCTGATTGGGATAGTCGGAGCGCCCCGTTCCCATGATGGCGTCAGGAGCGGCGTCCTTGGCGTCTTCGTAGGAAATTTCCGGTTCAGGATTGGCCATGGCGAAGATGATGGGACGCGGGGCCATGGAACGCACCATATCCTTGCTCACCAGATCTTTCTGGGAAAGGCCGAGGAACACGTCGGCACCGCGCAGACAGGCGGCAAGATCACCCAGATTTTCGGACTGGGCGAACTCTTCCTTCCAGGCATTGAGACCGGCGCGCCCCTTGAAAATCAGGCCGCGGGAATCGAACATGCAGATATTTTCCCGCTTCACACCCAGCAGCGTATAGAAACGGGCACAAGCAATGCCCGCGGCGCCCGCGCCGACAATGACCACCCGCACGGAAGCGATATCGCGCCCCGTCAGCTCGCAGGCATTGATCAGCGCCGCACCGGAAATGATGGCCGTGCCGTGCTGATCATCATGGAAGACGGGAATGTTCATGCGCTTTTTAAGTTCGTCTTCAATATAGAAGCACTCCGGCGCTTTGATATCTTCCAGATTGATGCCGCCGAACGTGGGTTCAAGGTTCTCCACGACCCTGATCAGTTCGTCGGGGTCCGTCGTCTTGAGGCAGATGTCGTACACGTCCACATCGGCAAAGGTCTTGAACAGAACGCCCTTGCCTTCCATGACGGGCTTGCCCGCCAGAGGCCCGATATTACCGAGTCCCAGCACGGCCGTGCCGTTGCTCACCACGGCCACAAGGTTGGCGCGGCCCGTATAGAGAGCCGCGGTGGACGGATCGTCATGAATGGCCATGCAGGCATCCGCAACGCCCGGCGAATAGGCCAGCGAAAGATCCTTCTGGTTTTCGCACGATTTGACGGGAATCACCTCAAGCTTGCCGGGACGCGGCGCGCGGTGATAGTTCAGCGCTTCCTCACGGGTAAACAGGGGCATAGTTTTTCTCCTCGCCCGGACATTGGCAACCGGGAAATAGCGTGCCTGCGCGTTCCGCCGCGGCAAAGAAGCGGCGTCTCCGCAGGCCGTGCGCAAGCCTAGCGGGGGGACGCCCTCTTGTCAAAAGATCATCCGGGGGGAAGGGAACCCCCTCTGCCGGCGCGAGAGGTGTTTCCCTTCCTCCCAGGCCCCCATCCCTTCCCCGGCGCGCTTTTTCAAAGGGGAACAGGAACCGGGTACGCTGCCGGCTTTCCTGCGGCAACGGCCTCGCGGACAGTCTGTTTCGAGCAGGCTGATATTTTCAGTTTGAGATGCTTCATAGTGCAAACCATACGGCCTGTCGTTTACGGAAAAAGCGTAGATTTTCCGCAAAACAACAGGCCGTATGGTTAACAAACTGCCTGCAATACCGGGGGACGGCGAATGCGGGGAGACGTTCGTGCCTCCGCGCTGCTCATCCTCCGAAAAAAAGCGCGTTTGGGGGAGGATGGGGGGAGTTTGAGGGGGAAGGCACACCCTTTGTGCGCCAGCCAAAGGGGGTTCCTTCCCCCTCAAGAAACATACCCAATCAGGGACGGAACACGATTTCGATGGTCTTTTTGTATTCCTGTTCCATTTCTCGCAGCGTATCCCGCTTATGGTTCAGGAGGTAAAGCGCCAGTTCCGGCGATGTTTCGTAGGAGATGCGGGCCTGATGGTTCTGCCCGCGCAGCTGGGCGCGCAGTTCCCGCAGTGCCTGCAGAGACTGCCATTCCATATTCCGGCGCTGCCCGGTGCCGCCGCAATGCGGACAGGGCTCCATCGTAATGGCCAGCGCCGACGTCCCCGTGCGCTGCCGCACGAGTTCGAGCAGCCCGAACGAGCTCATACGCCCCACGTCGTGCCGCGCGCGGTCGTTCTTCATGGCCTGCCGCAGAGTCTTCTCCACTTCCTGCACGTGCTTGCGGTCGCGCATCTCGATGAAGTCGATCACCACCTGCCCCCCCACGTCCCGCAGCTTGAGCTGCCGGGCTATGGCTTCGGCGGCTTCCATGTTGGTCTTGTGGGCCATGGTTTCAAAATTGGTCTTACCGGAAATCTTGCCGGAGTTGATGTCCACGGCCATGAGCGCTTCGGTCTGATCAAAGACCAGACGACCGCCGGAAGGCAGATGCACTTCACGGGCATAAATCTGATCGAGCTGCCGCCGCAGATTGAAGCGTTCCCAGAGCGACTGCCGCGCATCGCCGTGCAGCTTGACGAGATCCTTCTTGCGCGGAAAAAGCAGCGACACCGTCTCGCGGATGGTTTCCGCCAGTTCGGCATTATCCACCCAGATTTCGCACACATCCTCGGTCAGATAATCGCGCACGGCCCGCTGCGGCAGACCCGGCTCCTGATAGATGAGCGCCGGAGCCGTTTCCTCGGTGGCCTTCTTGCGGATGTCGCGCCAGACGCGCTTGAGGTACTGCAAATCGTTTTTCAGCGTCGTCTTGGTGGTACCGGCGCTGACCGTGCGCACGATGACGCCGAGCCCCTGACCGGGATCAATGCCGTTCATCATCTCGCGCAGGCGGCTGCGTTCCTCCTCGCTTTCCACCTTGCGGGATACGCCGATCTGCTCCTGCCCGGGGGTCAGCACAAGAAAACGTCCGGCCAGCGAGACCCATGTGGTCAGGAAAGCGCCCTTGTTGCCGGTAGGCTCCTTGACCACCTGCACCAGCACTTCCTGCCCGGTCTTCAGCACCTTCTGAATGGGCGGGAACTTCTTGCCCCGGGCGGGCTCGTGCGGCGCAAGATAATACTCGGGATGGACCTCGTCGATCTGGAGAAAGCCGTTCTTGCCCGTGCCGTAGCTGACAAACGCCGCCTGAAGATTGGTGTCGATATTATGAATGACACCCTTGTAAATATTGCCCTTGAGCTTGCGCTGATGGAGCATGTCCAGATAATACTCCA
>CAMBWG010000073.1 GCA_945871415.1 uncultured Desulfovibrio sp. | reverse complement strand
GTTAGAGGTATTTACGGCCTTGCCGCAGTGCGGCCGCCGGGCAGGGCACGCGGGCCGTGGGGGGAGTCGGCCGAACCGGAGCCGGAGTCGGAGCCGGAGCCGGAAGCAACGGACGCGGACGCGGACTTGGCGCCGGCCAGCGACGCCAGCACGGGTGCCGCGGCGGACGTCTCCTTGACGGCCGGTTCGACGTCCGCCGCCACGCCCGCCACGTAGTCCCGATCCGCCGCTGCCTGCTGGGCGGCGACCGCCTGTTCCGCCGCCAGATTGGCATCCTTGGCGCTGGCGTCGGCTGCCGCAGCGGCCTTCTGCGCGGCAAGGGCGGAACCCTCGGCGTGCTCGGCGCTTTTTCTGGCGGAATCCGCCGCCGCTTCGGCGCGTTGCGCGTCGGACTTCACGCACTGCGCGGCTGTCTCGGCGCGTCGCGCGGCGTCCGCCGCCTCGTTTCGGGCCTGAACGGCGTCCTTTGCTGCCGTCTCGGCACGGGTCGCGCATTCGCATGCCCGCGCGGCGCTGTTGGCCGCCGCTGCCGAGGCGCATCCGGCGCGTTTGGCGGCGGCTTCGGCGCGCTCCGCCAGCGTCATGAAGTCTTCCTCGAACTGCCCGGCCATTTCGTTCAGTTCGTCCCTGGCGTTGTCGCGGGCGTCCTCCACGGCATGCACGGCCGTCGCCCCCGCCTCGTTGACGGCAAGCACGGCTTCCGTCCGGGCGGCTGTCAGGCGTTCCGTGGCTTCGGCAAGAGCTTCTCCGGCGCGCTGCTCAATGGCGTTGAGCGCGTCGGCCTTGTCCTGCGCGATGCACTGCCGGGCGTCGGTCAGCAGGCGCTGCGTGACCTTTTCCACCTGTTCCGTGCCGGTTTCCGTCCATTCGCAGATTCTGGCGTCCACTTCCGAAACCAGATCGCGCACGCGGTGGACGTGCTGTTCGGCTTCTTCCGCAAAGCCCTCGGCGGCCGTCTGCGCGGCCTTTGCTGCTTTGGCGGCGGCCTCGACGGCCGCCGTGGAACCGGCCGCAGCCGCGGCGCTGCTTCTGGCGGCTTCGGCGCTGTTTGCGGCCGCGGCCGCATATCCGGCCACTTCTTCGGGCAGGACGGAACCGGCTCCCCGCTGCTCGTAGGGCGGCAGGTTGAGGATATCGAAAAGATTGCAGTCGCTGTTGGGCACGACCGCATGGGCGCGTATGGGACGCAGCACGGGCAGGCTGTCGGCGCAGCCGCAGACGCCCGCCCCCGACGCGGGGAAGGAAACATGCACGTCATACTCGCTGCCCTCGTAGCCCAGCGCATTGGGAAAGACGCGCAACACCGCCAGACCGGCGGCGTCCGTGACCTGCGACGTTTCGCGGGGGACGATCAGCCCCTGATATTTTTCCGGCGTACACAGCCGCATTCTGACGACGGCCCCGGCTATGGGGCGGCCGCCCTGATCCGTGATGCGCGCCGTGACGTTGACAAGCGGAAGACTGCTCATAGCACCTCCTGAAAGTCGCCCAGCCGCAGCATGCCGCGTCCGTTTCCGTGACGTCGCCGCAGCGCCCGGCCCCTGGCGCGGGCGACGCCTTCGTTGTAGGCTTGCAGGGCGAGGCCCGCGCCCTGCGCGTCCGCCCATTCCACATGCCTGCCGCTCATGGCCTTGAGTTTTGCCAGAGCGCCGTAGGCGATGATGTCGCCCCATTCTTCAAGTATCGCTTGAGGAATGTTTTCCGCCATGCGCGACGGCCGCAGAACGGCCTCCGCCGTGACGGTCAGGGAACGCGTCGCCGGGGCTTCAAGGCGCACAACGTCGCCTTCGCCGCCGTAGGCCGAGGGCGAGAGCTCGCTGCCGTCAAACCAGAGGGCGCGGACGCGCACGATGACGGCCTCTCCGGGGGCCGAAAGGCAGAGAACGGCGTCGCCTGCGGCCAGCGGCTCCTGAAAACGCTCGCTCCAGACTTCCGTCTGCGTGCAGAAGTCAACGGCCATGAATTGCAGGGCATCCAGCGCCATGCTGGACGGGCAGGGCAGCACCTGCGGCAGAACGTGCGGCAAAAGCCGTTTCAGAGGCGTCATGCGCATTTAGGCGTCCCCCATGCTGTTCCGTGCCCGTGGCCAGGTCGTGTCAACCTGCGTCTTGACGCCCAGCAGGCTGCTGAAAAGCTGCATGTGATAGCTGGCCTTGCCGGCGTTGCTGCTTTCGTTGTCGCCGGAAAGTATCGACGCCAGCATGTGATGCGTCAGCGCCTGGGCGTAGTCGTCGGGCAGGGGCAGCGGCTGTTCCGCCGACACGATTTCCGGCGGCGTGGCGGAGTAGGTGGCTTCAACCCACACGTCGCAGCCTTCCGGCACGGCGGGATAGACGTAATAGATGGCGCTGTTGGTCAGACGGTCGTAGGCGAAGTTCTCCACCACGGGCCCGGAGCGTTGCGCGTCGGCCCATGCCAGCAGCAGTTCGGGACGGGCGGCGACAATGGCCGGGCCGGGATGTCCGCCGTCCGCGCCCATATTCCTGATCAGCTCGATGAATCCCGTGGCGTCACGGCTTGCGCCATGCAGACGGCGGCACGGGATATGCTGACGCATGCCGGGTTCAAGGCGGATAGCCTCGGTTACGGCGCAGACGTCGGGCCGGTGCAGGGCAACGGCCCGCACGGCGGCATTCAGAAAGTCCAGCAGACCGATGCGCTCCGCGTCGCCTTCCCAGGGCCAGCGGCTTTCCAGCCCCGGCTCCAGGTCCTGCAATGCGCCCGAAACAAGGCGAAGGACCGTTTCCGCGCGCATGTTACGCTCCCGTCAGGTCTTCGCGCCGGTCGGCCACCGTGAAGGCGAAGCGCGGCACGCGCGTTGCGGACAGGCGCGAACGCCCGTCGGCGCCGGTTTCGATGCGGCAGGTGGTCGCGTCGCGCAGAACGCGGATGACGGATTCGGGAACCAGCACGGGTTCATTGCGTTTCAGGGAAAGATGAAAGCCGTTGACGCCCACAAAGACGGGCGTGGTATCGCTGGCATCCGCCTGAATGAGCAGCCAGCGCCGCCGTTCGCCCCTGACCTGCGCGTTCATGGCTTCCTGTTCGCGCACCGTTTCCCCCGGCGCGGGCCGGGACGCTCCCTGTCCGCCTTTCGCCGCTCCGGCCCGTTCGGGCGCGGGCGCGGCGTCCGCTTCGGGATATTCCGGCGCGGGCTGCGCCGTCGTCTCCGGCACGGCCTGTGCGGAAACGTCCTGCTGTTTCTGCTTGTCGTTTCTTTCCGCCATATGCGCCTCCTAAGGCTTGCCCGCGGCCACTTCCACACGCGCCATCCAGAAATCGTAGAGGATGACGGCCGTGCGGTAGGCCTTCCAGCTGATGGAACCGCGCTGGCCAAGCGGGTCGCCGCCGCGCGGGGTGTTGGGATTGAGCACCATGGGCTGAATGGTCTGCTTGCCCGCAAAGGGCGTGACGCCGAAGGCGTCCTTGCCGAAAAAGAGAATGGGGTACACGTCGGCGCAGGCTCCGTCGGAGCTTTCCACAGGCGTGCCCGCCTGCGGCGCGGCCCCTGCCGACAGCCACGGATCGAGGAGTGTCGTGGCCAGATAGCGCACGCCCTCAACGCTGCCTATTTCCCCTTCCAGAGGCTTGTAGGAGGCGTATTTCTCCACGGGAACAAAACCCGGCATGTTGCGGATGTCCGATTCGATGTCCGTATGGCAGACGGCCACATAGGCCGGAGCGACAGGCGAGGTGTTGAAGGCGGGAGAGGCCGTCACCACGCGGGTGATGGGCTGGGCCAGCTGGCGCTTGAGGCCGCGCACGACGCGCCGTTGCAGAGAGAGCGTCAGCGGCGCGTTGACGCCGCCGCGCGAGGTGGCGGGGATGCCGCCGGTGACGCCGGAATAATAGACGTTGGTTCCGCCCAGCAGCTCGTTGATGCAGACGCGCTCCAGCATCTGCGCGGCCTGTTCGCCGAGAATGTCGGTAAATTCCGGCCAGAGGGGGTCTTCGTGCGTGTCGCTCAGCACGTCGGTCAGTTCGATCCAGTCGCCGTACTGCACGATGGTGGCCTCCACGTCCCGGAAGGTGGGCTGCGAGGCCGCGGGCGTCACGCCTTCGGTCAGGGGCTTGGGATCGTTGGGCAGGCTCAGATAGCCGCGAAACTTGATGGTCTTGCCGCTGTTGGCGGGCAGGGGCTTGTTCTGCCCCAGCCGGGAGATAATGATCAGCGGCTGGCCGCGTTTGAGCATCATGCCGGAAACATAGCCCGCGGTGCGATAGCTGATGTCCCCGGTTCCTGTCGTGGGAGGCATGGTGGATTCTCCTTGTCAGAGCGTTTTGCCTTCTGAAAATGCTTTAATTGTCGCTGGCCAGAGCCATTCTGAAACCGGCGTCCCAGTCGTTCTTGTCGCCGATGCCCGCCGGGGCAACGGCCGGGCCGCGTCGTCCGGGAACGGCCAGCGCGCCGCCGGGATCGGGCGTCCGGGTCTTGTTCCGTTCCGCATCAAAGCGCGACAGCAGATCGGCCACTTCCTCGGCGTTCGTGCCGGTCTGCGCCACGCGCATCAGGCGCGCGCCTTCGGCATAGGGCTTGCTTTCAATCCAGCGGAAGAGTTCCTGCTGATAGGCGCGCAGTTCCTCCGTCCTGCCGGGGTCGCGCATCATGGCCGCATAATCGGGAACGCGGCTGTCCAGCGTGGCAAAGAAGCGGCGATTGTGTTCTTCCACGGCCTGCCGCGAACGCATTTCCTCATTGCGGGCGCGCTCGCGCTGCTCCATGATGCGCTCGGCCTTGTCCATGGCCAGATCGGCCCCGTAACTTTCCAGCCGGGAGCGGATGCTTTCTCCCTCCGGACTGTCTTCCAGCGCCAGACGGGCCGCGTCGGGGTTGATGCGCCGCAAATTTTCCAGCTCTTCGGCAATGTCGTCGGGCACGGCTTCCAGCATGCGCACGGGCGGGGCGGCCTGCGTTGCCGTTTCGGGCGTTCCCCTGCCGTCCGGTTCTTCAAGAGGAAGGGGCGGCGCGGGCGGCGTCGTATCCTGCGGCGGGGCGTATTCTTCCTTCTGTACCGGCCGTTCCGCTTCGGGCAGGGCGGCGTCGTTCCTGTCCGCTTCCGCCGGGGGAGCGGACGCGTCGCGCGTATCGTCGTCCTCAAGGGCCAGAGCAAAGCCTTCGGAAAGCTCGCTGTCCCTGTTTTCCGCGTCGTCGCGCGGCTCTTCGTTCTGCAAGGCTGCGTTCTGATTCATGCTTTCTCCTGTGTTCTTCCTCTGATGATGCTGGTCAGCTCGGCTGCCAGCAGGGCGCGTCCCTGCGCCTGATGCAACAGCCGGTCTTCCGAGGCGTTGACGAGCGTTTCCCGCGCCTCCTCTCCTTCCGCTTCCAGCAGGCGGAGAAAGAGGCGCGCGGCGACTTCCTGCTGTCGCCCTTCAAAATAGGCTCTGGCTTCGTCGCGTATCTTCCGGCGTTCCGTGCCTGTCATTTCCGCTCCGCTCCTTATTGCACGGCCTGCGCGGCCATGCCGTGCTGGGCCGCCATGAGCAGAAGCTGCTGTTGCACCTGTTCCGGCGGCATGCCCCGCGCTTCCAGTTCCTGAACGAAAGCCTGTGCCTGTGCCCGGGCTGCGGCGGCCTGCGTCTGCGCCTCGTGGGTGCGCGCTTCCTCCTCCGTGCGCAGAATGCGCTCCACGGGCAGATCCGTTTGTTCAAGTGCCACTTCAAGAAGTTCGTCGGGCTTGATGTAGCTTTCAAAGGCCGGGATGCCCAGATAGGTGATGAGGGCCGGAACCTGCTGGGCGCGCACTTCCTTGGCAATCAGGGACTGGCTGCCGCTGGCGACGACCTCGAAGTCACCCTTGATGTCCGTTCGCGTATTCCAGCGCATGTTCCAGCGGAACATGGCGCGGATGAAGGGCGCGATGATGCAGTCGTCAAAATTCTTGACGTGATCCTTGAGCAGAATGTTGGAAGCGCCCATGAGCATGGAAAGGCCGCTGGCCGTCTTGCCCGCTCCGGCGGTGTTGCCGTCCCCGGCATTGAAGCGGGGCGTGGAGACTTCGTCGGCGGCGTTCTGCCAGAAGTTGAACAGGGCGAGATTCTGCTCTATGCACGACGGCACGCTGACGGCGGAAAAGAGATCGCCGATATGCGCGCCGGGCTTGTCGAAGAGGAAAATGCGATTGGCCAGCATGCCGCCCAGCTCCTCGCCCTGGGAGAGCGCGTGTACATTGATGCCCAGCACCGGGCCGGACGAGGCGGCGGCATTGTCCTGCATGGCCCGCACAGCGGCGTTGACGCCCGCCTGCGGAGCGCGCAGCAGCGAGGCGATGCCTTCGGGCCAGAAGGTGGCGTCGTCCTGCTGATAGGCAAAGAAGAAATAGGGGATGTCCACGCCTTCCAGCGGGTTGACGGCGGCCTTGATGATGGTCCCGTCCATGAGCATCCAGATGTTGGCCGGGTAGACGTCCGCCTCCCGGTCATGCGGAATGTCCGCCCCGGCCCCGGCCAGATCAGCGCCGGACAGAAATCCCCAGCGCTCCAGCACGCGATAGCGGTGCAGCAGGGAGTCCCCGCCGCTGCGTTCCGGGTCCAGTTCGCGCAGCTGCGCTTCCCATGTTTCCAGTCTGGCGTCGCCGTCGGGATGGGCCTGCATGTAGCGGCGTATGGCCGCGCCGTCGAAACCGGGAAAACTCGTCAGATCGAGCAGGTCCTTGTCCGCATACAGATGGAGCTGCCAGATGTGGCGCAGTTCTTCCGGGGCTCTGGCGTCGGGATCGGGGAACAGGTCCCAGATGGACACGGCCTCGTGATAGGGGCGCAGGCTCTCTCCGGCGGCCTGCTCCTGCCAGATGATCGCGCCGTTTTCGTCCTGTGTCGCGGCATAACGCCGCTGCGTCACCCGCTCCACCAGCGGCCCCTTGATGACGCCCATGCCGTAGAGACAGGCCGAGGTCACGGCGGAGCGGCAGTTCTGCTGCCAGCTTGGCCGCCGCTGGCCGTTGGCGTTGCATTCCTTGAGCTGATCGTCGATGACGGCTTCCATGCGCGCGGCCCGCGCCTGCGCCACGCGCTGGCGGTTGGCGGGTGTGTTCAGCAGCCGGAAGGCCTGCTGCTCCGCGTCGTTCGAGAGCCTTTTCAAAGCCAGGTCATCGGGGATGACGTTTTGCTGTTGCAGCTGCGCCAGCTGCTCCTGCAGAATGCCCTGTGCCTGCGCCTGCATTTCCGGCCCAAGTTCCTGCTTCAGAATATCCGGCGGCAAATCCGGATCGGGGGTGGGGGAGATGCTCCAGTTCTTGGTGCGCTGAGGAAAGAGCAAATCCATGAGACGGGCCGTCATGGTGTTTACCTTAGCGGTCGTCATGCGATAATAGACCGAGGACTTGCGCGAAGCCTTCAGACGCGCGGCTACGGAGCTGTCGTAAAAGCCCTTGTAGGCCATCAGGTCCTTGAGCCAGCGTTCGCTGTACAGGCTGCGCGCGGTTTCCGCCGCCTTGTATTCATCCAGCAGCCGCGTGCCCAGGGCCGCGGCATCCACGGCACGGCGCTGCCCGGACATGCCCTGTTCGGGCGCGGACGGAGCATTGTCGTCGTAGGTCGTCATTTCCCGCCCCCGCTGCCGCCCAGACCGAGCGAGTACAGAATCACCGTCCCGAACTTGGAAAGGAACCAGCCGAGGAGCACGCCCGCGCCGGAAAGGATGGTCGCGCCCCAGCCCAGCGCCCGCCGTATGCCGCGCGCCTCGGCTTCCTGCGCGGCAAGATGCCGTTCAATGGCGGCAATACGGTCGGATTGCGTGGCAATAACTTCTTCCTGTTCATTCAGCTCGTCGCGCAGCTCGCTTGCAAGGCCGTCAATGGCGCGCCGGATGGCGGCGGCTTCGGTCCGCAGCTCCTTCTTGATGCCTGTCTCGCCCTCTTCCAGCCCTTCAATCTTCGTCAGCACCTTCCCGATCTGCATGCCGATGGCATACAGATGCTGCTCGATGGGGCTTCCCCCCTGCGGCGCTGCGGCCTGCTGCTGCGGCTGTTTGGGAGGCTTCCCCCAGGAGTGAAGTCTGCGGCTATCCGGCATGGCTACACGCCTCCCGCGGCGGTGAGCGCCGCGCCGATGGTCGCAAGGTCAAGGGGCGGAAAGCCGTATTCCGGGAAGTGATAGTTCAGCACGGGCCAGACAAGGAAATGATAGAGCATCAGAAAGACCAGCAGCGCGAACAGGGCCGCGGGCACGGGACGCGCCTTGCGGCGTTCGCTTTCGTTGCCGTCGGCGTCGGTGGTGGTCACGCGGCGGAAAAACAGGCCGGAGACGGCGGCCACAAGCGCGGGAATAAGGGGCAGGGCCATCAGCACAGCTCCCGCAGCAGCTCGCCTTCCAGAGCGCGGCGCTGCCGATAACCGCTCCAGAAATGGCCGGTGCCGAGACGCCGGGCCGCGTCGGCCCAGTCGCGCCGCACCAGCGCGGCCCAGGTGTTGGGATACTTGTACGGGCTGTTGACGCCCCGCTGATACTGAATGGACACAATGACGGCCTGCGCCTGCCACGGCAGTTCCGCGAAGGCTCCGCTTCCGGCATCGCGGTCATAGCGTCGGGAAATCTTTTCGATATGATGGCCCAGCATGACCGCGTCGAGACGGTCGGCGTCCTCCGCGCCGATGGTCAGCGGCGCGCTATGCAGCGCCCGCACGGCGTCGTTCTGCCGCCGTCCCAGATAGGGGAGAAAGGCGGCAATCAGCGTAGCGGGAACATCCATGCTCCGCAGCGTGTCCGCGTCCGTCTGTCCGAGGTCCACTCCCGTGCCGATCGTCACGCCGGAAATGCCCATAGGTTCGTAACGCTCAGGATTCGGACCGCCGTAGTAATTGGCCGTGCCGCCGCCGACCAGATTGCAGGGAATGTAGCCGCGCA
>CAMBWG010000072.1 GCA_945871415.1 uncultured Desulfovibrio sp. | reverse complement strand
CCGCGAATTCGTCATGAAGGACGGCTACTCCTTTGATGCCGACAATGCCGGGGCGGACGAGAGCTACAGGCGTATGTACGAGGCCTACACGGCCATCTTCCGGCGTCTCGGCCTGCGCTTCCGGGCCGTGGAGGCGGACACCGGCTCCATCGGCGGCAAGTTCTCCCACGAATTCATGGTGCTGGCCGACACGGGCGAGGATACCATCTGCGCCTGCACGCAGTGCGATTATGCGGCCAACGTGGAGCGCGCCGAAGTGCTCTGGAAGGGCACGCCCTGCACGGACTCCTGCCCGGACATGACCTGCGTGGACACGCCCGGCGCGCATACGGTGGAAGAGGTGGCCGCCATGCTCGGCGTGAAGCCGTCGCAGGTGATCAAGACCATGATTTTCGTGGCGGACGGCAGGCCCGTTGCCGTGCTGGTGCGCGGCGACCGGGAAGTGAACGATATCAAGCTCAAGAACCTGCTCAAGGCGCAGGAAGTGGAGCTGGCCGGACCGGAAACCGTGCGTAAGGTGACGCAGGCTCCCGTGGGTTTTGCCGGGCCTGCCGGGCTGGACATTCCCGTGTACGCCGATCTCGAGCTGCAGGGCGCGACCGACTATGTGGCCGGGGCCAACAAGGGCGATGCCCATGTGCTGCATCTTGATTTGCGCCGTGATGCCTCGGTGAAGGAATACGCGGACCTGCGCTGCATCACGCTGGAAGATGCCTGCCCCCGTTGCGGCGGGCGCATTGAGCTCCCCAAGGGCATCGAAGTGGGCCATATCTTCAAGCTGGGGCTCAAGTACAGCGAAGCCATGCACGCCGTGTTCCTCGACGAAAACGGCAAGGAACAGTACATGATCATGGGCTGCTACGGCATCGGCGTTTCCCGTGTGGTGGCCGCGGCCATTGAGCAGAACAACGACGAGCACGGCATCATCTTCCCCCTGCCGCTGGCGCCGGTGCAGTGCATCCTCCTTTGCCTCGATCCGGGTAAGGAAGACGTGGCCGCCAGGGCCGAAGAGCTGTACGCGCAGCTGCAGGCGGGCGGTCTGTCCGTGCTGCTGGACGACCGCGAGGAACGTCCCGGCGTCAAGTTCAAGGACGCCGATCTGCTGGGCGCTCCCATGCAGCTCATTGTGGGCGGCAAGGGGCTGGCCCGCGGCGTGGTGGAATGCAAGGACCGCCGCACCGGCGAAAAGGGCGAGCTGCCTCTGGAGGGCTTTGCCGAAGCCTTTGCCGCATGGTCTGAGTCCGTGCGTCAGGGCTGGGAGAGCTCCCGCAAGTAAGAATAACGTCAGGGAGGAGGGGGCCCCTCCTCCCTTTCTGCGGCGGTTTTCCCGGAGCGGTAGTCATGCCGCCGGGAAGATTGTTTGTGTTTTTCTTTTTTTGGGGCTAGAGTTGCATACCGTGAACCCGAAATGGCAGAAACGCCTTTCGGGAGCGGCACTTTTGCCGTCGGAGCATGGAAACGGCCGGATCAGGCTGCAGCGCAGCGCCATCCCGGGACTCCTGCAAACTCCGTATTTTTGTCCCGAGGTCTGGCTTTTCCGTCACAAAGGGGGGTATGCATGCTGCGTCTCCGCAACTGGATGCATGTTTCCGCGCTTGTCGTCGTGCTGCTGTGCTGCGGCTTCGGCGGAGCGCGGGAGGCTGTCTTGCGCGTCGGCATCGAGGAGAATTACGAGCCCTTTTCCTTTGTGAATTCGCAGGGCGTCCGAACCGGCTTTGACGTTGAATATGCTCAGGCCGTCTGCAGAAATATGGGCAAACAGTGCGTTTATGTGCCCATGCCTTTCGAGGATCTGCTGCGCTGCACCCGCACCGGCGAACTTGATTTCACGGTGGCGGGCATGGCCGCCACCGAAGAACGCCGGCGTTTTCTGCTGTTCAGCGACGTCTACTACCGTTCCCACTCCATTTACATCGGGCGGGCCGAGTTCCGCGACGATATTGAAAAGCTGCAGGGCAGGCGTATCGGCGTCAAGCTCAAGACCCTGCAGGCGCAGTATATGCTTTCCCGCTGGGGCGGGAAGGCGCAGCTTGTCGCCCGCTTTACAACGGTGGATGAACTGCTGGGGGCGCTGAAGCAGGGCGAACTGGACGCCGTCTTTGTGGATGGCTTTGCCGGTTACAAATTTCTTGCTTCAGAGGAGAACGAGGGCTTTGCGCTGCTTTCCGATCCGCTGCTTCCCGCTCCCAAATCTTCCGGTTCTCGCATTGCCATAACGAAGGGGAGGGCGGATCTGGTGCCCGGCATCAATGAGGCCATCAGAAGTATCCGCCTCGACGATACGTTCAGCAAGCTGTCCCGCAAGTATTTTTCCTTTGACATCTACTAGCCAGAGGCAGCTCATGAAACGTTTCTCGGCGCGGACCGTCGCTGGTATTCCATTGTGCTGGAAGGTCTGTTCATCGTCGTTGTCTATGCGTTCCTGTATGCCAGTGTTCAGAGTATCGAACGCATGGTGGGCGAATCCCGTGAAGCGCATCTTCCTTCCATTCAGGAAGGGCAGCGCACCCTGCTCAATCTGGAATACCTGCGTCACTCCGTATCGCAGCTGCGTCAGGCTCCCAATGAGGAATATCTGCGCAGCACCTATACCGGCATCCGGGCTCTGCTGGCGGAAATTTCCTTTGACAAGCGCATGGACGACAGCACGTTACGGGATTTAAGCTCTCCTATTCGGGAGTTGTACGACTCCCGAAACCGTGTCGTGCAGCTGTACGGTCAGCTTCTGGAAAGCGTGCATACCTTTCTCGCAGATTACGGCAAGCTCGGGGGGAGCCTTCCCGCGGAGGCGCTCTCGGCCCTGTGGCAGAATTGCGTCAACCTGACGGAAAATTCCGCTGCCGAACTGCGGGAACGGATACGGCAGCTGGCCGACGGGGTGTCCGCCGCCGGCAAAAACGTTCTTGCCCCTCTTGCGCAGCGCATCCTGGGTATTATGGATGCGTTGCGTCGAGAGGATTTACTTTCCCGCAAACTGAACGGAAATATCCTTGAACGCCTTACCTCTTTTCGTGTGGCGGCGTCCAATTCGGAAGTAAAGCTGATTTATCGTGAACTGGCGGCCATTTCCCAGCATGCGGAGCGGATACAGCAGATTGCCCTTCATTTGTGCATCGGTCTGACCTGCTGCCTTGCCATTCTGAGCTGGCTGCTGCATCACCATATTTTGCTGCCCATCATGCAGGCGTCGGATGTTCTGTCCGATATTCTGAACGGTCGGGAGGTCCGGCGCTATCCCTCGTCGCGGATCAGGGAGCTGGACAGAATGATTCAGGCTCTGCCTCTTCTGCAGCGGGATATGCTGGCCAAGGATGCCCGTTCGTCCCGGCTGGAAAAGGAGCAGGAACAGCTCAAGAGCATGAGTTTCCGGGATTCCCTGACTGGCCTTTCCAACCGCAGAGCCCTGGATCTGCTGCTGAAGGGCGGCGTGCCCGACGAGTGCGTCGCTATTCTCATGTTCGATATTGACCTCTTCAAACAGTACAATGACTCTCTGGGCCATCTGGCGGGCGACGGTGCCCTGCGTCGCGTGGGGGAAATCGCCATGAGCTACGCCGACGCGAACTGCACTCCCTTCCGCTACGGAGGCGAGGAATTTGTCATGATCTTTCAGGGCGAGGGCGCACAGCCGGATAAGGTGCGCGCCGTGGCCCGCGATCTGATGGCAAAGCTGGCGTCGGCCGGCATCCCCCATCCGGCATCGCCCTGGGGGCGGCTGACCGTGAGCATCGGTCTGGCTTTCCGGGAACCGGGGCTGACTTCGCTGCATGAAACGCTGGATATGGCGGACAAGGCCCTGTACCGTGCTAAAAGCCGTGGTCGGCATCGTGTGGAAGAAATGGAAGACACGACGCCGGAGGAGAACGGACCGGTACTCAAGGAAGCGTAAATCAGCGTCCAGTGTGAGCCATGTCGACAGTATCCCTGCCGGAAGACGGTATCATTCTGAGTGTTCGGGCGCTGACGGAGCGTCTGCGACGGACGCTGGAAGGGCGCTTTCCCTTTGTCTGGGTACGCGGCGAGGTCACGAATCTCTCGCGCCCGTCTTCCGGACATGTTTATTTCAGCCTCAAGGATGCGGAAGCGCAGCTGCAATGCGTCTGTTTTCGGGGGCGCAATCGTCGGGGACAGAGTTTTGATCCGCTTACCGGCGAAGTCTATGAAAGTCCGCCCCCGACGCCTGCGGAAATCCTGTGCAACGGCCTTGAGGTCCTGTGCGCCGGGCATATCGGCATCTATGCGCCGCGCGGCGTCTATCAGCTGTATGTGGAGCTGGTGCAGCCCGCGGGCGCGGGAGGTCTGGCGCAGGCCTTTGAAGAACGCAAGCGTCTGCTGGCCGCCAAAGGCTATTTTGCCCTGGAGCGCAAGCGTCCCCTGCCGTTCGACCCGCAGCGGGTCGCGCTGATTACATCCCCCTCCGGCGCGGCCATACACGATTTTCTGGAGCTGGCCCGGCAGCGGGGCAGCGGGTCGCGCATCCGCCTTTTCCCCGTCCGGGTGCAGGGCGAGGGCAGCGCCGACGACGTGATCCGGGCCATGCATGCTGTGGCGGCGCAGGACTGGGCGGAAGTCATCGTGCTTATCCGCGGCGGCGGTTCGCTGGAAGACCTCTGGACCTTCAATGAAGAAGACGTGGCGACGGCCGTTTTCCGCTCGCCCGTGCCTGTTCTGGCGGGCATCGGTCATGAAGTGGATGTGACGCTTGCCGACATGACCGCCGATGTGCGCGCGGCCACGCCTTCTCATGCGGCGCACCTGCTCTGGCCGTCGCGTGCGGAGCTGGCGCAGCGGGTGGACGATCTGGAAACATCGCTGCGGCATGCCGCGCTTCTTGCCGTGGAACGGCGCGCCCGTCTGCTGGATGATGCCGCGCGCCGTCTGGACTGGTGCGCTCCCGACAGGCGTCTGGAACGTCTGGGCCGTCAGGTTGATATGGCGGAAAGCCGTCTGCATGCCGCCATGCGCCACAGCCTTGATGCGTCCACCCTCCGGCTGGAGCGTCTGGAACCCCGGCTGCATCGGGCCTTTGAAGGCGAGCCGGCAGCCCGGGAAGCCGCGCTGCACCTTCTGGAAATACGTTTGCGGGGCGCAATCTCGTCTCTGCTTGACAGCCGCGGGCTGCGGCTGGAGCGTCTCGACGCGGCCCTTGCGGGCAAGGACCCGGCCGCGCCTCTGCGCCGGGGCTATGCCCTGCTGCGCGATGGCCGCGGCAGGACGATTGATTCCGCCGCGGCTCTGAAACAGGGCGATGCCGTCGCCGTGCAGCTGCATGACGGGCGTGTCGAGGCCGTTGTAACCGCTGTGCACAAGGAGCAACCGCATGAAAAATCCCGTTAGGGTTCTGGCGTTTCTGATGCTGTGCCTGTGCGGCGTTCTGTCGGCTCCGGCCGGGGCCGCGCCTCTTCTTGACGCGCCGGATCGCGTTGCCCGCGGCGACGCCTTTCTCGTGCTGGCTTCCTCCCCGCAGCCGGTGCAGCGTTTTGTCTTTTCCTGGGGCGGCAAGGACTATGCCGCCGATGCGTATCAGGAAGGGGAGCAGTGGCAGGCCGTCATCCTGCTGGGCATGCCTCTGGAAGAAAAGCAGGCCGCCCGGACGCTTACGGTGCGGGGTGGAACGGAAAGCGCCTCGGCGCGTATAGCCGTCTTTGACAGAAAGCGGCCCGTGCAGAAGCTGACCGTTGACAGAAAGTATGTGTCGCCGCCCGCCGATGTCATGGCCCGCATCAGGGAAGATCGGCGCAAGGTCGCCCGCGCTCTGGCCATCTATTCTTCCCGGCGTTCCTGGACGGTTCCCTTCGTGCGTCCTGTGGAGGGCGGCATTTCCAGCCAGTACGGGTTGCGTCGCGTGTTCAACGGGCAGCCGCGCGGCTTTCACAAGGGGCTCGACCTGCGTTCCCCCGAGGGGACGCCCATCAAAGCCTGTGCCGACGGCGTGGTGACGCTGGCGGACAATCTCTATTTCTCCGGCAATGCCGTCTATCTCGATCACGGGCTGGGCGTCGTGACCGCCTATCTCCACATGTCAAAGATTCTGGTGCGCCCCGGCGAAAGCGTGCGGCGCGGTCAGGTCGTCGGCCTTGTGGGCGCGACGGGTCGCGTGACAGGGCCGCATCTCCATCTCTCGCTGTTTGCGCAGGGTCAGTCCGTGGATATTTTGCCCTTGCTGGAGAAGGTGGAAAAACGCTAGAGTCCTGCTTCGGATGATGAGCCCGGAACGAGCCGGAGAGGGAGGGTGCCCCGTATGGGCGCACGAGACAGCAAGAAAAATGCCTTTGAGACGCGCCTTGAACGCCTTCAGGAAATCGTCAATACTCTGGAACGCGGCGATTTGCCGCTGGAGCAGGGCATGGCGCTGTACCGCGAGGGCGTGGAATGCGCGCGCCTGTGCCGTAAGCGTCTGGAAGAGGCGCGCCACGAGGTGCGTCTGTGGCAGAACGGCGAAGAACAGGATTTTGATGTCGAGGCCGTGCGCCTGTCGGGCGATACGGCACGCGAAGAGGATGACAAGCAATGATGAGCGGCGAAGATATGAAGGCCCTGCTCCTGCGCCGGGCCCGTATGGTGGAAGAATTCCTGCCGTCCTGCGTGGGGGGCGATATGCCGCCGCGTCTGCGGGACTCCATGCTGTACAGCCTTCAGGCCGGAGGCAAGCGGCTGCGCCCCGTACTCTGCCTGAGCTGCGCCGCCCTGTTCGGACTGGCGGAATCCGTCGTGCTGCCCTTTGCCGCCGCCATCGAGATGATTCATACCTATTCGCTCATTCATGACGATCTGCCCGCCATGGACGACGACGATCTGCGTCGGGGCAAGCCCTCCAATCATAAGGCCTTTGACGAGGCGACCGCCATCCTTGCCGGCGACGGTCTGCTGACGGACGCCTTCGGTCGCATGACTACGGTGGATCTGCCCGCGTCGCGCGTGCTGGCCGCCGTGGGCGAAATGGCCCGCGCCGCCGGTTCGACCGGCATGGTCGGCGGGCAGGAATGGGACATGATCTATACCGGCATGCCGCCTGTTTCTCTGGATGAGCTTCGCCGTATGCACGCCATGAAAACCGGCGCGCTGCTGCGTGCCTCCTGCGTCTGCGGCGCGTTGCTGGCCGGGGCCGAGAGCATCGAACTGCAGCGGATCAGCCGCTATGGCGCGGCCCTCGGCGTAGCCTTCCAGATAGCCGACGATATTCTGGATGTGGTTTCCGATACCGAAACCCTCGGTAAACCCGCGGGCAGCGATGCCGAACACGGCAAGAACACCTATCCTTCTCTTGTGGGGCTCGACGAAAGCCGCCGCCTTGCGCAGGAGCAGGCCCGTCTTGCTCAGGAGGCTGTTGCTTCCTTCCACGGCCCCGAAGCCGAATTCCTGCGGGCTCTGGCCCTGTATACCGTGACGAGGGTCGCTTAGATGTCGCAGAGCCCTTCCCGAGAGGCGGAGGCGTCTCTGCGCCCGTGCCCGCTTCTGCAAAGTATCTCCTCGCCCGCGCAGATTGCGACGCTTTCCGACGCCCAGCTTGCCGAGCTGGCCGAAGAAGTGCGTTGTCGTATCGTGGATGTGGTGTCCCATACCGGCGGTCACCTTGCGCCTTCGCTGGGGGTGACGGATCTCACTCTGGCGCTGTTGTCCTGTTTTAATTTTGAGCAGGACAAGCTCATCTGGGACGTGGGCCATCAGGCCTATGCCTACAAGCTGCTTACCGGCCGCCGCGATCTTTTCCCGACGCTGCGTCAGTGGGGCGGCATTTCCGGTTTCCCGCGCAGGACGGAAAGCCCCTACGATCACTTCGGCGTCGGGCATTCGTCCACATCCATTTCCGCAGCTCTCGGCATGGCGCTGGCCCGGGATCTTTCCGGTCTTCATCATCATGTGATTGCCGTTATCGGGGACGGCTCCCTTACCGGCGGCGAAGCCTTTGAAGGGCTGAACCTCGCCGGGCACATGGGGCGCCGGCTGATTGTTGTTCTCAATGACAATGAAATTTCCATTTCCCCCAACGTGGGCGCGCTGTCCCGCTTCCTGAGCCGGACACTGTCCCGCCGCTGGGTGCGGCAGGCGCGCAAGGATGTTCTTTCCCTGCTGCGCGCCATTCCCCGCATCGGCAACAAGCTGGCCGAATACGCCATGCGCGGCGAATGGAGTTTCAAGTCTTTCTTTACGCCCGGCATGCTCTTTGAAGCCTTCCGTTTCACCTATATCGGGCCTGTCAACGGGCATGACATCCCGGCTCTGCGCCGCCATCTGCAAATGGCGGCCGCCGTGGAGGACGGCCCCGTTCTGCTGCATATCCGCACCCGCAAGGGCAAGGGCTACGCGCCCGCCGAGCAGGACCCCGTCCATTTTCACGGCGTGGGGCATTTTCATCCCGAAACCGGCATGCCCATCATTCCCGGCAAGGGAGCCGTGCCGTCCTTTACGTCCATCTTCGGCAAGACGCTGGTGGAGCTGGCCGAACAGGACAAGCGTATTATTGCCATTACGGCCGCCATGCCCGAAGGCACCGGTACCAATGCGTTCCAGGAGCGTTTCCCGGATCGCTTTGTGGATGTGGGCATCTGCGAGCAGCATGCCGTCACCTTTGCCGCCGGTCTTGCCTGTCAGGGCTATCGTCCGGCCGTGGCCATCTATTCGACCTTCCTGCAACGCGCCTATGATCAGATAGTGCATGACGTCTGTCTGCAAAATCTGCCCGTAACCTTCTGCATTGACCGGGCCGGGCTGGTGGGAGAGGACGGAGCAACGCATCACGGCGTGTTTGATATCGCCTATCTGCGGCATATTCCCAATATCTCCCTGCTGGCTCCGCGTGACGAAGACCAGCTGCGTCACTGTCTGGCTACGGCCTTTTCCCTCTCCGGCCCCTGTGCCGTGCGCTATCCGCGCGGCGCGGGCTACGGCGTGCCTCTGTCCGGCGCTCCCCGTCTG
>CAMBWG010000071.1 GCA_945871415.1 uncultured Desulfovibrio sp. | reverse complement strand
TGGGGGGAAGGAAACGCCCCTTGCGCGCCAGCCAAGGGGGTTTCCTTCCCCCCAGGAAGAACATTCAGGGTAAAACACGTCCTAGCCAAAGAGGCGGCGAAGCAGGCTCTTGCGTCCGGCAGGACGACAGGCGGCGGTATCTTCCAGGCCTTCCAGAATATCGTCCATGTCGTTGCTGTAGCGGTCGGCTGTGCGCGGGTCGCCTTCACTGATGGCTTTGTCCAGTGCCGCGCGGCAGGCTTCGGCGCGGGCCAGGGGGGCTTTCAGTCGCTCCCGGACTTCCGGCGCGCATTCGGCCTGCCGGAGAAAATCGAGCAGGCGCATGGCGTCGGGCGGTGGCGGCGCGTCGTCGGGATGCTCCCGTTTGTCGGCATCGTACAGGGCCGCGCACAGTATCGGGCAGGTCTTTTCCAGCCGCTGGGGGCTCCATGTGACCGCAGTGACTCTGATTACCGCAGGAGCCGGGCCGGAGGGCGGCGGGGGCGGCGTCTTGTACAGGCCGGCTTCCAGCGCGTCCAGATCTTCCGTCAGCCGGGCAAGCGCCGCTGCGGCTTCTTCTGTCTTCCAGCTGCCCAGCGCCTCGCCCAGGATCTCCGCGTTCCGCGTCAGGCTATCCAGCTGCGCGCGCGAGAACCTGTCGTCGAGCCGCTGGGGGAGAATAAGGGCAAGCTGCCGGAGAATCTCCGCCAGTTCGCGCACTCCGGGCATGGGAAGGCCTGCGTCCCAGCGCGGCAGAAAAAGACCGTTGGTGACTTCCCTGGCCTCGCCGTCAGGCGAATACAGATCCCGCGCCTGAGCGCACAGGCGCGGCCAGCGCGCACGGGCCGCTTCGAGATCCGGCGTGGCGCATATCAGGCGGATTTGCAGGATATTTCCCATGACGAACCTTTACCCGGCCTGCGCCGGGGAGAAAAAGGGGCGGCTGCCGCCGGGTGCGGGTATTTTTCCTGAACTGAGCGGAAAATCAGCGTTTTTTCCGCGAAACGACAGGCCGTATGGTTTGAAACGCTTTGAAACGCACAGCGTTTCAAACTGAATATACTCCAGGCTCAGGACTCATTACTGTTTTCCTGAGGGGGTGTCGATGCCCGTAAGGCTCCTGCCTCGCCTGACGGGCTCGGCCTGCGGCCGCCCGCCGGGGCGCTGCCTGCGGCAAAAAGGGGGCAGCCCTTCCGTAGCAAAGCGAGGCAGAGCGTTCCCGTAACAAACTGGCAGACAAAGACAGATGCTTTCATAACATGAAGTTATGTTTTGTTTTTGGGGGGTATACTAGCCCTCAGAAAAACAGCTCTTGATACTGAGTCCTGCCCCTGGTGTTATCCCCCCGGGGAACGAGGGAGGGAACGGCCTTTCGTCGGATCGGCCGGGTCCCTCCCCCGAAAGGGCGTATGTCTGCCGTTAACCCCTTTCCGTCCATTCCGTCTGGACGCGCATGATGACGTCCTGGATGGCGGGGAGCTGATCCTGCGGGCAGACGCCGAGCAGAGGCGCGCCCGCGTCCATGTTTTCGTTGATGGTGAAGTAGATGGCGTAAATGACGCCGTCGGGCCCCGAATAGTTGAGGGGCACTTCGCGCTTCATGCGGGACATGATGAGCAGTTCCATGCCGTCGCGTACCTGCACGGAATGGGCGTCGGAAGCGCGGATCTTTTTCTCCACCTCGGGGATGAAGTAGTATTTTGCACGTTCGGGAGCGCAGAAGAGGTGCAGCGCCTTCTTAAGAATGGCGTGCTCCACTTCGGCGCGGGTCAGCATGTGGCGCAGGATCATGAGCGGCGTTCCGGCTTCCACGAACCGGCCTTCAAGCTCGCTGTGAATAAGGCAGATCTCGCCTTTTTCCGGAGCGGGAATGGGCTTGGGATTACGCTCGCGCTCCAGCGTGGCAAGCTTGGTGCCGGGCTTTTCCTTCCACTGCCCCTGCGGCCCCATGACGGTGTCGCCGACCTTGAGATCGGCAAAGGTGACCACGCCGGTGTGAGGCGTGGAGATGACTATTTCACGATAGGGGGACGCCTTGATTTCGTCCAGCAGTTTCGAGATGTCGATCATGGGCGGCCTTCCTTAGCGGTAATAGAGGTTGCGGCCGCCGATGGTCAGCAGGGCCTGCTTGAGATTGGCGCGGATCTGACGACGATCCCAGATGGCCTGAATATGCCCGCGCGACAGCGCCCGATAGGAGCGGTGATACTTGGGCGGGATATCCATGCCGGTGGTTTCCTTGATGACGCCGGGACCGGCAAAGCCGATGTTGGAAGAGCGCACCGCAAACTGATAGGGCGAGCAGCCGAGGAAGCTCGCCACGGGACCGGCAAAAGAGTTGGTGTCGTAAAGCACCATGTACAGACCGCCGGCCTGAATGTAGCGGCGCACGGCAACGGTGCAGCGGGGCATCTGGATAACGCCGTGCGTGCCTTCCTGAATGCGTATGCCCGCCGTGCCGTGCACATAGGCCAGGAAGGGATAGCGCTTTTTGGCGGCGCGTTCGGCGGCTTCGACGAATTTGTAGCCTTCGGCCGCGCCCACGGAGCCGCCGCGGAAGGTGCCCATGAGCATGGCCACCACCATCTTGATGCCGTCGATGCGGGCCTCGAAGGTCATGCAGCCGCTCTTGACGCCGGTCTTGGCCTTGGCCTGCGCTATGCGCTCGTCGAAACCGGGGAATTCCAGCGGGTTGCCGGCTTCGATTTCGGCGTTGAACTCAAAGACGGAGTCCACGTCAAAGACGTTCTTGACGTACCATTCCGGCTCCATGGGGAAATGGTAGCCGCAATG
Source organism: uncultured Desulfovibrio sp. (assembly GCA_945871415.1). Lineage (GTDB taxonomy): Bacteria > Desulfobacterota > Desulfovibrionia > Desulfovibrionales > Desulfovibrionaceae > Desulfovibrio. The sequence goes on along the minus strand of CAMBWG010000071.1, from coordinate 6,239 downwards.
GCTGCACACGCCCGCAAATTCCGCAAACAGATCCGGGCCCCAGAGATCAAGGCAGCCGTAGGTGGCGCTGTTGGGGCAGGTCAGGGTCCGGTCAATCTTGTAGCGCGGCGAAAGGTAGTTCCACTTGCTGCGGCGCTGATCGTCCACCCAGTTGGAAAGCGAGGTCAGTTCCGCGGCCTGCGTCTTCTTGGCGGGCAGACGGGCAATTTTGCGCCACGGGCTGAACAGGCGGGACTTGATCAAATCAATTTCGCTGCCCACTTCCTCGACCATGCTCTTGATGCGGCGCTGATGCTTGCGGTAGAAATCGTACTTGAGATGTACCCAGGGCTTGCTCAGCCAGTCGCGCAGGGCCGCGGCATTCTTTGTCAGGAAGGGGCGCTTGTCGAGCGCGGCCTCGCGGGCAAAGTGCAGGTATTTCTGCTGGCGACGCTCCACAAGACGATCCTTGTTGCTGCTGGAAAGGCCCCAGCGCAGATAGGTTTCGTCCAGATTGATGTCGGGGCGGCGCAAGCGGGACAGAGCCAGCTTGCGGAAACCGGGCAGGCCGCGGCTCTGAATGACGACCTCGTCGGAGGCGAGGATCACTTCCTGTCGCAGCTGACGGAAGAATTCAAAGTGATTGGGGCGCGCGCCGAGGGGCGGTTCCTGAATGATTCGGTCGATATAGCCGAAACGCAGATTGTCCTGCGCGGTGATGTGCAAATGTTCGGCGCAGTGCTCGATGAGATCCGGGGTGGCGCGTTCTCCGGCCTTGAGATGGCCTTCGATGGCGGCGGCGCCTTCGGGCGAGATGACCGAATAATAGCCGTGCGACAGCATAAGGCGCTTGTCCGCAAGGCCGATGGCTTCCGCGCCGCCGGAGCCGCCTTCGGAGATAACGGCAATGACGGGGACGCGCAGACCGGCCATGCAGTAGATGTTACGGGCGATCTGCTGGGCTGCGCCGGGGTAGTCTTCCACCGGGTAGGAACCGGGGGTGAAGATGTAGGCGTGAATGGGAATGCCTTCGGTTTCGGCCACGCGCATATACTGCTGAGCCTTGGCATTGCCCCAGGGCTTGACGGAACCGCCGTTGCGGAATTCCGCGCCGTGCCCCTTTTCCTGCCCGATGATCATGACGGACTGGGTATGGCTTTTTTTGCCGTGGCGGCGCGTGATGACGGCACGGGCGATGAGCATGCTCGGATCGAGGCTGTGCTCGTCCTGTCCGCCCACTTCGGTAAAGTTGTCGTAGACGTTTTCCAGAATGTCGCGCAGGCAGATACGCTGGGGGTGGCGCACGATGCGCACCTTGTCCATGGGCGTGATCAGGCCTTCAAGGCGGCTTTCCACATAGGAAAACAGATCTTCCAGCGTGACGATGTCGGTATAGGGGTCCTGAATCTCACCCATGCTGGCGCGCGCGTTGAATTCGGCGAGCTTTTCCTCCAGCATGGACAGGCTGTCGTCATGCTTGCCCGCGAAAATGTCCCGGGCATAGGAAAGGCGGTCTTTCAGGCTTTGCAGGCGTTTTTCAATATTGTTGTCCATAGGTTCGTATATCCCGGTCAGGCCCGTTAGAAGCGCAGAATGCGCTCGGTATTGGCGCGAAGGAAGTTGACGTTGGATTTGAGGCTGTCGCCTGCGGCGTTATGCCCTTCAAGCACCAGCCCGTCGAGGAATTCCCGGCCGCGGGCCCGGGCCTCGTCCAGATCCTTGCCCCAGACGATGGCCAGCGCCAGGTTGGGGTCGAATTCCGTCGGGATTTCGTAGGGCTCGTCGGTCGGCACATGGGTCAGCATGGTCAGCCACGGCTGTTCCTGCCAGCTGAAACGTTCGATGCGACCGACCCACGGGGTGAAGCGATTGTCCGGGTCTTCGGCAATGAGGCGGTATTCGATGCCCACGCCGTCAAAGGCGATGGCCTCCTGCCCGTAGCCCAGCGGCTGCCCCAGACCGGTACGGATCTGTTCGGCAATGAGATCCACGCCGCCTTCGTTGTTGACCGTGGAAATCCGGGCGGAAACGCCGTTTTCCACTTGAATGCGGGTGTTCACCTCCATGAGGAAGGGCTCGCCGTTGCGGGTGACGATCCATTCCCAGGTGCCCACGTTGTCGTAACCGACCTTGCGGGCCATGGTCAGCGAATAGTGGACGATGTCCACGAGCACCTTTTCGGCATTGAAGCTGTAGCTGATGTTGTGGGGCGCGAAGCCCGGCGCAACTTCGATGCGTTTTTGCAGACCGGTGGACTGGATGGAGCAGTTGCGCGTGCCGAAATGCACCGGATGCTGCCCGGAACGATCCGACACGATCTGCACTTCAAGGTGGTTGAAGTCGGTAATGCGCTGCTCGATGAGCACGCCTTCATCCTTGAACTGACGCAGGGCATAGTTGCGGATGCGGCGATAGACAGAACGGAACATATCGATATCGTAGACTTCTTCGATACCCATGCCGCCGCCGCCCGCCGAGGCCTTGACCAGCACCAGCGGGCGCTTGATGCCCTGCTGCTCCTGAAATTCAAAGACGCTGCGCGCAATGCGCTCGGCTTCCACTTCGTCATAAATGGGACGGTCGGAACCCGGCACCGTGGGCACGCCGAGGCTGCGGGCCAGACGCTTGGTATTAATCTTGTCGCCCAGCTCGCGGATGATCTTCCACGAGGGGCCTATGAAAATCATTTTCCGGTCGCGTTTGGTCACGCGGCGGGCAAAGCGGAAGTCTTCGGCAAAGAAGCCGTAGCCCGGATGCACGGCCGTGCATTCCGCCACGTCCGCCACGGCCATGAGCTCGTTGGCGTCATGGTAGGACGAAACGCGGTACAGGCTTTTGTCGCCGCCGTGTTCGCGGGCATGGCGCACATGGCCGGAGGCGGCGTCTTCCGCCGTGTAGATGGCGCAGAAGGGCAGGCCCAGCTTGGCGCAGGCCCGCATGATACGAATGGCGATTTCGCCGCGGTTTGCCACCAGAACTTTGTGCTGGTTCAGCGGCAGCTTGTACAGGTCTTGCAATGTGCTCATAGGTCTCCTGCCGACGGCGCGGATGAACTGCGGGCCGATGCTTGTGAACCGCGCCGCGCCGGGCTATAGTGCGCGGGGCAGATTTGCTCCACGACAAAAGGCCTCCGCCGCGACAGGCACGCCGGAGGGCGAAGGAAAGCGAGTATTTCAGGAGGCATTTTGATGCAAAATTTCCCAGAAGTCCAGCTTGCCGTTGCGGCGCTGCGGGCCCGTTTCGACGCGGAGCACGGTTTTGCAAGCGGGGACGAACCCATAGGGCTGATACTCGGCACGGGACTTTCCGGCCTTGGCGCGTCTCTGGAAGATGCCGTGCGCGTTCCCTGGGAGGAGCTGCCCGGCTTCCGGGCCTCCACAGTGCAGAGTCATTCCGGCTGCTTTGCGCTCGGCCGTCTGGGCCCCGGACGGCGGCTTGTGCTGGCTCAGGAAGGACGCCGTCATCTCTATGAAGGCGCAAGTCCGGCGGAAGTGTGCATGGGCGTGCGCGTCATGGCCGGTCTGGGCGTGCGCCGTCTGATCATCACCAATGCCTCGGGGGCCATCAATCCCCAGTTCGACGCGGGCGGCCTGCTCTGCATGACCGATCAAATCAACGCCACGGGGCGTTCCCCTCTGACGGGCCCCAACAACGATGCCGCGGGGCCGCGTTTCCCCGACATGAGCGCCCCCTTTGACGCCGAATTGCGCGCACTGGCGCTTGAATGCGCCCGCAGGGAAGGTATCCGTCTGGAGCGCGGGGTCTATATCGGCGTGCCGGGGCCGCAGCTGGAAACGCCCGCCGAAACCCGCATGTACCGGCAATGGGGCGCCGATGCCGTGGGCATGAGCACGGTGCTGGAAGTCATCGCCGCCCGTCACCTCGGTATGCGCGTGCTGGGGATTTCGTGCATGACAAACAAGAATCTGCCGGACTGCATGGCTCCCGCCACCATCGAGGAAATTGTGGCCACGGCCGAAAAAAGCGGGGTCGCGCTGGCCCGCCTCCTGACGGCGGTGGTGACAAGCATGTAAAAAAGGGCTATTCTTACCGCCTTCCAGAATATTTTTTCAGTTTGGAACGCGTTGCGTTTCAAGCCATACGGTCTGTCGTTTTGCGGAAAAAGCGCGTTTTTTCCGTTCGCTTCGGGCCGGGGGTGCTGTCCGCCGCCTCGCGCTTCACCTTTTTCAAAGTTGAAACGCTCTAAAACAGCAATCCGTCCCGCAGTTCCGGGCAACACGTCTTTTACAAGGTCAGAGAGGATGCAGCAGAATAATCACCTTCGCAACGTGGCGATCATCGCCCACGTCGATCACGGCAAAACCACTCTCGTGGATGGTCTTTTCAAGCAGGCGGGCGTCTTTCGCGACGACCAGCAGGTGGATGACCGCGTCATGGACAGCATGGATCTGGAACGCGAACGCGGCATCACCATTGCGGCCAAGAACTGCGCCGTCAACTGGAAGGGCGTAAAAATCAATATTATCGACACTCCCGGTCACGCCGACTTCGGCGGCGAAGTGGAGCGCTCCCTTTCCATGGCCAGCGGCGCAATCCTGCTGGTGGATTCTTCCGAAGGGCCCCTGCCCCAGACCCGTTTCGTGCTGCGCAAGACCCTTGAGGCCGGTCTGCCCGTGGTGGTCATCATCAACAAGATTGACCGCAAGGATGCCCGCCCCGACGAAGTGCTCAACGAAATTTACGATCTGTTCATCGACCTCGGCGCCACCGACGAGCAGCTGGAATTCCCCGTGCTCTACGCCATCGGGCGCGAGGGCGTGGCCATGCGCAATCTTGACGACGAGCGCAGGGACTTTACACCGCTTTTCGAGACCATTCTCGAAAAAATCCCCGGCCCCTCCTATGATCCCGATCAGCCCTTCCAGATGCTGGTGGCCGATCTCGACTACTCCGACTACCTCGGTCGTCTGGCCGTGGGCCGCATCATGCACGGCAAGGTCTATGCCAGGGAAGCTCTCGCCTGCATCGGCGAGGACGGCGAGCCTCGTCCCCTGCGCGCCACCAAGTTGCAGGTCTATGACGGCCTGCAGCTGTCGGAAGTGGAAGAGGCCGAACCCGGCGACATCGTCGTGCTTGCCGGTATCGAAGATGTGACCATCGGCGACACCATCTGCACGCGGGAAGCCCCGGCCGCCCTGCCGCGTATCCGCGTGGACGAGCCGACCGTGGCCATGCGCTTCGGCATCAATACGTCTCCTCTGGCCGGGCGCGAAGGCAAGCTCGTGCAGAGCCGCGCCATCCGTGACCGTCTGGTCAAGGAATGTCTGCGCAATGTGGCCGTGCGTCTGGAAGATACCGCGGACAAGGATGCCTTCCTGGTCAAGGGGCGCGGCGAATTCCAGATGGCCATTCTCATTGAAACCATGCGCCGCGAAGGTTTCGAGCTGTCCGTCGGCCGTCCCGAAGTCATTCTCAAGAAGGATGAAAACGGTACGACGCTTGAGCCCATCGAGCATCTTTATGTGGACTGCGACGAAGTGTTCATGGGCGTCGTGACCGACAAGCTCAATCAGCGCAAGGGCCGCATGCTCAACTGCATCAACAACGGCACCGGCCGCGTGCGTCTTGAGTTCACCGTGCCTTCCCGCGGCCTCATCGGCTATCGTGACGAGTTCCTGACCGACACCAAGGGTACCGGCATCATGAACTCCTATCTTGAAGGCTATGAGGAATGGCGCGGGGACTTCCCCACCCGCTATTCGGGCTCCATCGTGGCCGACCGTCCCGGTAATGCCGTGGCCTACGCCCTGTTCAACCTTGAGCCGCGCGGCGTTCTTTTCGTCGAGCCCGGCGATCCCGTCTATGAAGGCATGATCGTGGGCGAACACAACCGCGACAACGACATCGACGTGAACGCCACCAAGGAAAAGAAGCTGACCAACCTGCGCGCCGCCGGCAAGGATGAAAACGTCATCCTTACCCCGGTCAAGAAGATGACCCTTGAACACGCCCTCCACTTCGTCCGCGAGGACGAACTTGTGGAAGTCACCCCCCTCTCCATCCGTCTGCGCAAGGTCGAGCTCTCGGCCCAGAAGCGCTACCAGATGGCCGGGGCCAAGAAGAAAGGGTAGAGGTTTTTGGGGTTGAGGGGGGAAGGGAACCCCTTGGCTGGCGCGCAAGGGTTTCCCTTCCCCCCTCAAACTCCCCCCATCCTTCCCCAACGCGCTTTATTCAGGTAGACGGGCGGCATTTGTTCCTGTTCGCTTTTCATCCCTTGCCGTCCCCCGGAAGCGCATGCA
>CAMBWG010000070.1 GCA_945871415.1 uncultured Desulfovibrio sp. | reverse complement strand
CATGGGGCTTTCTTTTTTGACAATCCCTTTGTTAACTTTCTTGGTACAATCTGCCCGTTCATCCTGCGCAGAGGGGGACGGCAGCGTTGCTGCCGGGGCTGTTGCCTGAAAGCATACACGGGGGGCGCATGGCTGTCAGCACGTCATGAACTCTCCGGTTGCAGCCGGGCGGCGCTGTGCCGCCTCGCGTTTTCTCTTTTTCAGGGGGTAAATGCTCTGGGCGTGTAGCATAAATCGTTCTTCTGGGGGGAAGGGAAACCCCTCTGCTGGCGCGCAAGGGTGTTTCCTTCCCCCCAGGCCCCCCATCCTTCCCCCAACGCGCTTTTTCAGAGGGGGACACAGGCCATGCGGCAAGTATCTTTCAATGGATATGCGTAGGTTATGTTTTCTATTTATTTGAAATAAACAGAAAAATTAGTGTTAACAGGCCCTAGCCCAGCAGAGAGCCCTGCGCGGGGCTGCTTCGGGGGCTGCGGCGCTTGCGGGGGGCCGGGGGCGCTTTCTGCTCTTCCTGCCAGCGCTGCCGGTTCAGGGCAGAGAGGCGGCGCAGCACTTCCAGACGCACGCTCTCGGCTATGGTGTGGCGCGTGTTGTCATTGGGGGGCAAATAGTCCACCTGCCGGAAGTCGTGGCGCATATCCAGATCGCTCCAGCCGTAGGCCGCGGCGGTCTCCCTGTCCAGCTCCTCGTGGCGGGCGCGCAGCGCCGCAATGCCGGGCAGCGTGCTGTGCGGGTGGTGCAGGGCATTGTACAGTTCCGTCAGGCCCAGCCCTTCCTTCTGCATGAGGGCGGCGCGTTCCCGGTGCAGGCTCTCTGCCGTTGCGCGCAGGGCGTCCAGCCTGTCCGCTGCCGGGCGCGGAAAGGTCGCAAAGGCGCTGGACGGCGTATAGCGCAGTCCCAGCCCCAAGGTTGAACTCATCTTGCGCGCCCAGACCTGATGCGGGGTGGATTGCAGCAGGCCGAACAGGGCCGCGTCGGCCGAGGCAAAGACAACAAGCATATGGGACAGCACAAAGGTGTTGTCCACAAAAGAGAAGACACCGTGCTTTGATGCCTCACTGATGACCAGCACCCGTTGCAGCGGCGGGAAGGGCTGCCAGCCTCGGGGATGTTTGGCAAAGACGTCGCCCCGGCCCAGCGCATGATAAAGGGCAGGGCGTTTGTCGGCATGCTGCCACCAGCGCTGCGGCAGAGGACGGCGCAGGGCAAAGTTACCGTTGTCATCGAGTCGCTGACGCACAGGCCGCACCAGCTCTGTGAGCTGGCGGAAGGGCTGGGCATAGGTTTGCGCTGTTTCTTCTTCCCAGTCCCAGAAATTGATGATCCAGCGCGACGGGGCCTGCGTGGGGCTGGAGGTCAAATCTGCCCCGTTAAGGTAGGGAAAGAGCACGGCCTGATTGCGGCTGTCGGCTGCCAGCCACTGTCTGGCCTGCGCCTCGTCGAGCAGAAAGCCCTCGCCCAGCACATAGCTTCCGATAAAGGCTATGCCCACATTGGCCGCAAGGGCCTTTGCCTCCCAGGCTTCTTCCCCGGCCTTGAGAAAGGAGGAAATGCCGTCCACAGGGCGGTCGTGCAGAAGCACCGGCCCGGCATAGGGCTTTCCCGGCGTGCGGATGACCATCTGGCTGGTGCAGACAGTGGCGTTGCCTTCCCAGGGGGTGTCCGGCCAGGCCGCGCGGATGATGCAGCCCGCCTGTTCCAGCGGCAGCAGACCCGCCTCGCGGGTGTCGCCCTGAGCCAGCGTATTGGTGGCTACAAGGCCGAAGTCGCCGCCCTGCCGGGTCAGTTGGGCGGCGCGGCGGAAAAAGTAGGCCGCCAGGTCCGCCTTGCCCCGCGTTCCATCGGCCAGAACTGCCACCAGATATTCCCGATAAAAATTGCCCAGCGCCTCGCGCATGCGCTGGCTGCCCAGAAAGGGCGGATTGCCCACCATAGCGTCGAAGCCCGGATTTTCCCGGCCGAAGACTTCGGGAAATTCCAGCGCCCAGTGCAGGGGGCGGGTAAAGCCGGGGTTGTTGTCTTCGTCCTGCTGGGCCAGTTCCCGGCCGCTGCCGCGGACAAGGCGGGCGCGTTCGTCCTCCAGCCAGCGGATCAGGGCTTCGGGCTGCCGGGCAAACTGCGGGGACAGCAGTTTGTCCACCCACTGATAGCGGGCATCCTCGCTCAGGCGGCCGCGCGCGCCGAGTACGGCCATGATCAGGGCGTCGGCCCGCAGGCGCAGGCTGCGCGTGGCTTCTTCGGCCTGAAGCAGCAGGGCGTTTTTGCGTTCCACATTAAGCGGCGTATCCGAGGGAATAGCTTCCAGCCGGGCGCGGGCCTGCTGCGCGATCTGCACGGATGCGCGCATGTCCGCGGAACCGAAGACCAGATCGCCGCCGACGTCGGGCCGGAGGTGAAATTCTTCCAGCTGTTTCATGTCGGTGATGCCCATGAGGGCGTCGCCGCAGCGCAGGGCGTGATCCAGAAAGCTGAACGGTCTGTCCTTTTGCAGGGTGACCAGCCAGAGGGAGAGCTTGGCCATTTCCACGGCCAGCGGGTTGTTGTCCACGCCGTACAGGCAGCGATCCGCCACCAGACGCCGGGCCAGGAACAGGCGTTCCCCGGCGTCTTCCGGCAGGGGCGCGTCCTCCGGGGAGGCGTTGCCGGAGCGGGCGTCCGACGCGGCCCAGGCTTCCAGCAGGCGGTCGGCCAGATAGCGGCAGGTCTGCACCAGAAAGGCCCCCGAGCCCATAGCCATGTCGCAGACCTTGAGGGACAGCAGGCGTTCCGCGGAATGCGGCCGCCATTGCGAGCGCGGCAGGCCCTCGGCCGGGCCGTAATAGACGTGCGGTTCCAGCGTGGCCGCCACCAGCATTTCGGTAAGGGAACGCGGGGTATAGTGGGTTCCCGTATCTCGGCGCTGACTGCCCGCCGTCACATAGAGGCCGTTGTCGGGGACGATGACCGGCAGGCCGAAGCTGTCCTGACGCAGCAGACCGGCAAAGGGCCGGACGCGCTCCAGCAGGTCGCTGTCGCCGTTGCAGGCCGTGAACAGGCCCGTTTCCCGGCGGGCGGTTTCGGCCCGGAGCTCGTCGGCTGACAGCGCGGCCCGTCCGCGTCCGCGCGTCCGCTCGCCGCGGAGCTGCTTTTTCAGCGCCGCCTGTGTGGAGCCGGTAAGGTCGTGCAGGCGGGAGAGCAGCTCCGCCTCGCCCTGCGCCCGCCAGGTCTCCGCCTCGTCCAGCGCAAGAAATATCTCGCCGCCCCTGCCCGTCAGCCCCAGCAGCACGCCGTCGGCCCGGGCCGCCGTGCGATCCAGCAGGCCCTCGTACACATGGCCGATCTGTTCCACGTCCAGCCCCCGGAAGGACAGGCGCACGGCTTCGTCCCGGCCGGTTGTGCGGCGGTCGCGCAGGAATTGCAGGGACTCCAGCATGTGCAGAATCACGCGGTTGTCCACGGGCAGGGGGTGCGCGGGCGCGGAGCGCCAGCAGCTGTCCTGCGGGCGTCCTTCCAGAAAGGGGTAGGCGTCGGGGTTGAACAGCGAGCCGCCGTAGGCTGGCAGGCGCAGGCGCTCGTGCCGGATGCCGCCATAGACGGCACGGAACAGCGCCAGCAGGCGCACCCAGGCGTCGTGCCGGTATTCCAGCACTTCTTCGCCGTGTTTGTCGGCCTGTTCGCGCAGGCTGCCGCACAGGGTTGAAACGGCGTAGGCCTCGTCATACACCGGGTCGCCCAGGCGCAGCAGGCCGCGTTCCTCGGCGGAGAGCAGAAAGACCAGACGCATCATGACCGTAAGGGCCGATTCGTAGAGGCGCCGGGCCGGGATGGCCGCCAGCAGGGAATCGGCGCCGGAGCTGCGATCCAGCCGATCCAGCGCGCGCAGAAATTCCGTGATGGCTTCGCGTACCTGCAGGCCCAGCTTGTCTGTGACGGACTGCTGGGCGTCGGCGCTTTTTTCCAGCAGGCGCGGCAGGGTCTGTTCCTCTGTCAGCGAAAAGAAGCGCCGCCGGTGCAGCAGGGTGACAAAAGAGCGCACGGTGATGCGTTCTTCCAGCCAGATGTCCGCATCCCAGGTGACAAAGGTTGACGTTTTGTTCTGGCAGGCATGCACCAGCATAAACTGGCGGCCGTTGCTCACCAGCCCCAGCGGCACTCCCGATGCCCGGCACAGTTCGGCCATGCGCCGCGCCGGGCTCCATGCGCAGCGGCGTCCCGGCAGGGGGGCGTCCAGGCGGGCCGTGCAGACGCTGACCAGCAGCACGGGGCGGCGTTCTCCGTCGGCGGGCGTCGGGTCCGGGGCGTCCGGATCATCAAGATTGGCTTCCGCGGGCGGCAGCAGCACCCAGTCGGGGCGCAGTTCCTCGCCCATTTCCGGCAGGGACAGACTCGGGCAGACCGGCAGGGAATCCGCCGCTGCCAGCACGGAAGCGTCGTAGCCCAGCAGATCGGTCAGCACGTTCAGAACGCTGTCGCGGCAGCCCTGTTCCGGGTTCCGGGTATTTTCGCGCAGCGCCAGCGCCGCCCGCAGCAGGGGCATGGCGTCGGACGGCAGACGATCCAGACCGTCCGGCAGTTCCTGCATGAGGACGGGCAGGGTCAGGAAGGGGCCGGAAACATCCAGCAGAGCAAGCCATTCGTTATGTTCGGCGGCAGCGGCGGCAGACATCAGCAGGCCCCTCCACGGGCAAGGGTTTGGGGAATGAACCAGAGAACGGCCAGCGGAAAGAGGGTCTGGCGGGGTCGGGCATAGCGGGCCTGCAAATGGCGGCATTCCTCGTCCTTTTCGGCGGGAATGCGTTTCAGCCGCGCCTGCAGGACATTCATGTCCGCCTGAAAGGCGGCGCGTTCTTCCTCGTCAAAAAGAGAAAGCTGCTGCGGTCTGTTCATTTCCTGAAGGTGCGCGCGGATCATGGCGGCCAGTTCGTCCATGACGGCGGAAAAGCGGGCCGTTTCTTCCTGTGCCCGGCGCTCCATGCGGTTTTGCAGGGTTTTCAGTCGTTCGTCGCAGCGCGCTTCCAGCGCCTGATGCGCGGCGGGGCCGATGCGCGTCCACAGTTCGCTGATGCCGGGTTCCATGCTCTGCGCGCGCATGGGCGGGAGGTTCATGGCGCTGTTCCAGAAGGTTTCCAGCTCCTGCACGCCCATGCGGGCAAAACGGCCTGCCCGCACCCGGCCCCCGGCCATGATCATTTCCTCGTAGATGCGCTGGCTGGTGCTGCCCGTTACGATAATGCGGCCCAGCACCACCGCGACAGGTTCGGAAATCAGGGAGGACGGCACCAGCCGGCAGGCGGCCCGGTGCAGACGGCGATCCAGCTCCGGGGCCCAGAGCTGCGCCCGCAGCAGGCGGAGGCTCATGCTCACCAGCCTGTGATTGAGGTGCGCCAGCGCCACATCATCCCGGCCGGCGGCATCGTCGCCGCTGAAGACGACCGGCCGCGGCCTGAGCGTGTAGGGGTGGGCGTTGCCCTCCAGACAGCCTGCCCATGCGCCGCTGAATGCCGGCAGGCGAAAGGCCCGCCCCGCGGGAAGGCCCGGCACGTCCGCAGGTTCCAGCGGCGGCTGCTTGGCCAGTCGCAGGGCAACGTCCACCGTATGGCGCACGTGTTCCGGCGTCAGCAGCAGCTCCTGCCGGGTGGTATCCATACGGGTGCGGATGTTCTGGAGAAGACGTTTCAGATCGCGATCCATTTTGAGCAGGGTCCGCGCGGCTTCCGCATCCCGTTCCGCCCGGGTGGTTGTCAGTTCCCGGCGGCCGCCGCTGCCTGCCAGCATGACCTGTTCCACCTGCTCGGCAATCACTGGCCCCACCTTGCCCAGGTCCTGCCGGATGGTTTCCACCTTCTGCACCACGCGGTACAGAAATTCCGCGTCCGCGGACAGCGCGTCGCCGTCCTGCCCGAAGCCCGCGGGGACAAAATGATAAATGTCCACCGTGGGCGCGTTCTGCCCGTGGCGGTCAACGCGGCCGTTGCGCTGTTCCAGACGGCTGGGATTCCAGGGGATTTCGTAATGGATAAGCCGTGAACAGTGGTTTTGCAGGTTGATGCCTTCGGAGGCGGCGTCCGTACCAAGCAGGATTCGCACGGGCGATTCCGCGGGGTCTGCCTGAAAGGCCGCCTTGAAGCGCTCCCGCTCCTGCGCGCTGATGGCGCCGTTGAGGCAGATCAGGCGGTCGCCGCCCATGCCCTCCCGGACCAGCAGTTCGGCCAGATAGTGCTGCGTGTCCATGTATTCGGTAAAGATGACAACGCGCGTTGTGTTCCAGTCGCCGTCGGGGCACAGGGTCTGCCGCAGCCAGCGCAGCAGGCATTCCGCCTTGGCGTCCCGGCGCCGCGCCGCCTGCTGCGCCCGGCGTCGCAATTCCGTCAGCGCCTGTTCCTCGTCCCGGTCGGGATCGGGCAGGGCCGCGGCGGCGCTGTCGAGGGCCTCGTCGAGGGCCTCGTCGGCCTCGTTGTCCGGCAGTTCCTCCAGTTCCGGCAGCTGCCATTGCAGCTGACGCGGGCGGCGCGGGGTCGTGCGGGCCTGCCGGCGGCTCTGCGCATGTTTTTCCAGCGTGGACGCAAAGGCCCGCGGAGAGGAGAACAGGCGTTTTTTCAGCAGGATGAGCACAAAGCGCAGGGCCAGCCAGGGCGTCCCGCCCGTATCGCGCACCCGCGCCATGCACAGTTCCGCATAGCGCTGAAACAGGCTGTGCACGGCGCGTTCCTCTTCGCTGTAGCTGACTTCCAGCGGCTGAATCCTGCGCGCGGGAAAGCGGGGCCTGCCGTCAAAGCCCACGATGTCGCTCTTCATGCGGCGCACCATGACCTGTCGCAGCATGTCGGGCGTCGGCGTTACCCCGCGGATGAAGCGCTGCGGGTCCAGCGTTTCCAGCAGGGCGGAAAAACTTTCGCTGTAGCCGTTGTGCGGCGTTGCCGTCAGAAAAAGACGATGCTCAAAATGCGGCACAATGCGGCGGATGACGCGGGTTCGCCGGGAGGGCCTGGCATAGTGCAGAGAACCGGCGGGCGCGATGTTGTGCGCCTCGTCCACAATCAGCAGATCGTAGCGCCGGGGCCAGCTGCCGGCGCCTTCGGCGGGCAGCGTCTCGCAAAAACGCTGAAACACGCGCTCCTGCTTGAAATAGTCGATGGAGGTGATGATCCGCGGGAAGTGCGTCCAGGGGTTGACGTGTATGCCGCGCTGACGCCGCAGACGCGAAACGGCCTCGCTGTTGATAATGCGGAACTCCAGACCGAACTTGTCGCGCATTTCGTCCCGCCACTGGTATTGCAAAGACGCCGGGCAGATGATGAGCACCGTGCTGACGCGGTTACGCAGCATGAGCTCCTGCATGGTCAGCCCCGCTTCAATGGTCTTGCCCAGACCCACGTCGTCCGCCAGCAGCAGATTGACCCGCGGCATGGTCAGGGCTCTGGCCACCGGCTCCAGCTGATAGTCTTCCGGTTCCACGCCGCTGCGGAACGGCGACTGCATGTTGCTGTGATCCATCTGGGAAATAATGCCCCAGCGGACAGCGTACAGAAAGGCGTCCAGATCGCCGGGATCGTCAAAGGCGCGCACGTCGGGCAATGACGATGCCTCGCGCATTTCCGCCCCCGGCTCCAGTTCCCAGATGATCTGCACTTTTTCATCAAGGGAATTTTCGTCAAGGCAGGAGAGCGTCACCAGATGCTGGCACTCCTGCGTGCCCTCCGATATGGCCTGTTCGCTGCATTCTTCCACAATATACGGCCTGCCCCGTACCAGGACGGTCTGGCCGGTTTCCGGCGCGGTCTTCATGCTTGCTTCCTTGTGTTCCTCTGTTGCTCATGTCTCGGGAACGGGCAGTAACGGAGATGCTATACCGGCAGGCGAGCCATGTGGCAAGACAAAGCGTCATTTGCCGCAGTCGGGCGGCAGAGACGGCGCCGGGCAGGCTTTTGCAGGGGCTGTGCGTCGCGTGCTCCCGTTGTTTGAATTATGTATGAGTTTCTATTTCCAGAGCGTTTTACCTCTGAAAAAGGCAAAACGCGGGGCGGTGTTATGCCGCACGCAAGAACTGGTCGGAATAACAGCGCTTTTTTCGCGAAGCAACAAGCCGTATGGTTTGAAACGCACAGCGTTTCAAACTGAAAATGCTCTAAAACCAGAAGCGGATCTGTCCCGGATGCGTCTGGGCAAGTTGCAGGCATTCCGTTGTGCTGAGTTCGTTGCCTCTGTCCATTCTGACGGTCAGGGTCGCGTCGGGCTGGAGACCGGCGGCAATGGTCAGCAATTCGGTAACCGTGTAGCGGCGGTGGCGCATATCCACAATGAGGGAGCCCCCGGCCTGGGCTATCTGGCGCAGTTCGCTTACGCTTTTTTCACCCGCCATGCAGGGGGCGGCGGCACACAGCAGGGCGGCAAGGCCGACGACAAACAGAGATTTTTTCATGCGGGCTCCTTCCGAATGGGGTATGTGCCTTCATGGTAGCGCAGGAAGGGAAAAAAGGACAGTCCGGCGGGCCGTCCTTCCGGAGGATGCGCGCGGGGGCGGGAAAAGCGCGGTTATGTCGCGTTTTTTTGTTGTCCTTTTCCTTTCTTTTTCCTTCCTTGTCTTGCGGCTGCCGCCCGGCATGGGCGGCGGGTCGCCTGCCCGGCGCGGGGCATGGGGTGAGAGGGGAAAAATCCCCTCTACACCCCCTGCACCCCCGTACTCCCCTTTTGGGGGTAACGCGAAAATTGTCTCTTGAGTTGGACTGTACCCCGTCCGCCGCGTGTCGCGCGGGGCATCGGCGCGAACCTTCCCGGCCGCTTCGGCCGGGTGATGTCCGCGCCTGCTTTGGCGCTCCGTCCGCCCTTCGGGCGTCCGGGATCGCCTTCGCGCCCGCGCCACGCTGCATCAGGGCATGGGGCGGAGGGTGTGGCCCTGCCGGGCGGCGGTTTCGGCGGGAAACCGGCGGGGAAGCTGTGCCGGGCGGCGGGGGAGTGGAAGAAAATCCGGCGGCAGGGAAGGGAGACGGGAAAAGCGCGGTTATGTCGCGTTTTTTTGTTGTCCTTTTCCTTTCTTTTTCC
>CAMBWG010000069.1 GCA_945871415.1 uncultured Desulfovibrio sp. | reverse complement strand
GCAGACTTTCCTCGGCCCGGGCCAGTTCCCGCGGGCTGTTGACGCCCATCAGGCTTTCATCGCTGCCGCACTGCACGCCGCGCACGTCCCGGCCCTCGGCCACGGCAAGCCCCACCAGATCGGTAATATAATATTCGCCGCTGCGGTTGGCATTGCTCAGGCGGGGCAGCAGAGCTTCCGCCAGCGACAACCGTATTGCGTACATCCCCGCGTTGACTTCCCCGGTGGGCGCGCCATAGCGGGACATATCATAGTCCCTGGCCTCCACGATGGCGCTCACATGGCCTTCGTCATCGCGCACAACCCGGCCATAGGCGCCGGGTTCATCCAGAGAAATGGTCGCAAAGGCCAGATCAGCGCCTTCGGCTTCCTTCATGAAATGGGACACGGTTTCGGCGCGCAGCAGAGGCGTGTCGCCGTTGACCACAAGCACCATCTCGCACGCGTCAGCCCGAAGCCCGGGCAGCGCCTGCATGAGGGCATGTCCGGTGCCGAGCTGTTCCGCCTGATGCACGAAGCGTTCGCCCGCAAAGGTCGCCTCGACCATGTCCGCACGATGCCCGACAACGATGAAAACCCTGTCGCCAAACACGGGACGCAGCGCCTCCCGCACATGACGCAGCATGGGGTCGCCCAGGACGGTCTGCAACACCTTGGGCTTGTCCGAGTGCATCCGCGTGCCCTTGCCCGCGGCCAAAATTACTGCCGTGCTGTTCATCCGGCCATCTCCTTTGCTATGGCGTTTCAACGCAGCTGAAAATAGCCGCCCCCGCGCCAAAGCGCAAGGGCGGCTCCGTCACATTTTCCTGAGAAGAAAAAGACAATTCCGCGAAGACGCTCTCCCCTTTCCGGCAGGAGGGAGATCTTCCCCTACTTTTCGTCCATCTGCGGCAGACTTAAAGGAAAGCGCGGAGATGCGGCGTCAAGCAGCGCAAGAAAAGCATGCAGCGGGGCGGGAGTTCCATCCACGGAAACTTCTCCCTGCTGACGCGGCAGGGGCTGCGCGCCGGAAAGAATGGCGTACAGCCGGTTTTTCGGTCCCTTGATCCGCATAAGGGATTTATCGGCTTCCGCCTCGTTCACCGGAGCCGCATGCAGCACGGCATGGCGGACATCCACAAGCCAGCTTTCCCCGGAATCCATGAACGTGGCCACAAAACGAATGGTCTTGCCCGCGGCGCGCTCGCCGTCCAGACGCACGGCCAGATTGCGGAAGAAGTCCTGCGGCGGCATCAGGGCCGTTACGCCGCCCGCGCCGGGGTCGGGCCGCACGGCGGCAGGCTCAAGACCGCGCAGTTCCTGAGCGGCGCTCAGATAAAAATTACGCCAGGGGCCGCTTTCCGCCTGATAGCCCAGCTGCTCCAGGGCATCGGCCGCCAGCTCCCGGGCCGCCCTGTTGGCGGGATCGGCAAAGATGACATGATCCAGCACCTGAGCGACCCAGCGGTAATCTCCACGGGCAAAATCCTCCCGGGCACGGGCAAGAATCGCTTCGGCCCCGCCCATGTATTCCACATAGCGCCGGGCGGCCTCCACGCGGGGCAACGGCTGCAGCCGGGCCGCATTACCGTCAAACCAGCCAAGGTAATAATTGTATACGCCCTTGACATTGTGGCTCAGGCTTCCGTAATAGCCGCGCACGGCAAAGGGCTTGTCCAGTTCCGGCGGCAGACGCAGCTGTTCGGCAATTTCCAGCATGCCGAGGCCCTTGTTCGCAAGGCGCAGGGTCTGGTCATTAATATAGCGATAGACGTCGCGGTTCAGCTCCAGCGCCGTGCGGACGCGTTCCCTGCCCCAGACCGGCCAGTGATGCATTCCGTAAAGCACTTCCGCCTTGTCCCCCCAGCGCCGCAGGCTTTCGTCCAGCGCCTCGGCCCAGAGAAGGGGATCGCGGCCCCGGGCTCCGCGCAGCGTATACAGATTGTGCATTGTCTGCGTGCAGTTTTCCGCGGCGGACAGAGCCTTCAGCTCGGGGATGTACCAGTGCATCTCGGCGGGCGCTTCGGTATTGGGCGCCAGCTGAAATTCAAACGTCAGCCCGTCGATGGTCAGCGTCTGACCATCGTGATTGACGACCTCGTTGGGAGGAAGCAGGGAGCTTGTCCCCCGGGAGGTTGTCAACCCCAGCCCCGCGCCCACATGGCCGCGCGGCCCGGGGGGCAGCAGCGAGCCGTACATGAAGGTGGCGCGCCGCCGCATGGCCGGCCCGGCAAGACCGTTCTCGGTAACGGCCGCCGCGGTGAAACCAGCCGGAGCAATGACGCGAACCTTGCCGGAGGCGGCGTCTTCGGCGCTGATGACGCCAGAGGCACCCCCGAAATGATCCACATGGCTGTGCGAATAGATGACGGCCACCACGGGCCGGTCGGGCCGGTGCGCCTTATAGAGGCGCAGCGCCGCTGCCGCCGTCTCCGCGGAAATCAGAGGATCGACGATGATCAGACCGCTCCGCCCTTCGATGATGGTCATATTGGACAGATCGGCATTCCGCACCTGATAGATGCGATCCGCCACCTTGTACAGCCCGTCGCGCAGAACAAGCTGCGACTGTCGCCACAAGCTGGGATTGACCGTATCCGGCCCTTCCGTGGGAATAATACGCGACGGCGGCATGTCCATGGTCATGCCCGGGGCCAGAAAGGCGTAGGGTTCCAGATTCCAGACAATCCGGCCTTCGTCATCGACGATCTTTCCCATATCCGGCAACGGCGCAATAAACCCCCGGTGGGCGTCCTCATAGGCCTGCATGTCCGTAAAATCCAGTGATTTCCGTACCGTCTGCTGCGCCTGCCGCGTCGCTTCCGTGGCGGCTTTGCTCTTGTCCTCCACACGGGCCTGCACCGCACTCCCTGTCGCCAGCGCCAGCACAAGCGCCATGATCATCACCTTCTTCATCACGTTTTCCTTTGCTTTCGGGCTCACGTTCAGAGATGTTCTTCGAAACAAAAAAATCCGAAACTGTCCTGCCGCAAGCCTACGCGAGTACAGATGCAGGGACAAGAGCTGAGAACAAAAACAGAGCGTTTTGCCATTGAAAAAGGCAAAACGCGAGGCGGCGGCACAGCGCCGCCCGGCCGACAGGCCGTATGGTTTGAAACGCACAGCGTTTCAAACAGAAAAAGATATAAAAGGGGGAAGGGAAAGCCCCTGCGGACTCTTCCTTCCCCCGGTCTTTCTTACGCTGCCGTAAAGGTCAGCGCATCATCTCTGACGTCAAGCGTCACAGCCTGACCGTCCCGGATCTGACCGCCGACCAGCTCCCGGGCCAGCGGCGTTTCCACATAATGCTGCACATAGCGCTTGAGCGGACGCGCGCCGTAAACCGGATCATAGGCCTCGTCGGCAATAAAGTTCCGGGCGGCGTCAGTGAGCTCCAGCGTTATCTTGCGTTCCGCCAGACGTTCCCGCAGACGCTGAATCTGCAAATCCACAATCCGGCCCACCTGTTCACGCCGCAACGGCAGGAACAGAACCGTTTCATCCACGCGGTTGAGGAACTCCGGCCGGAAGTGGGCCCGCAGATCCTGCATGACGGCCTCACGCGCGCCATCCTGCAGGCTGCCGTCGGCGCTGATGCCGTCCAGCAGATGCGTGGAGCCGATGTTGGACGTCATAATGACGATGCAGTTGCGGAAATCCACCGTGCGGCCCTGGCTGTCCGTCAGACGCCCGTCGTCCAGCAGTTGCAGCAGGGTGTTGAACACATCGGGATGCGCCTTTTCAATTTCATCGAAAAGCACCACGGAATAGGGCTTGCGACGCACGGCCTCGGTCAGCTGGCCGCCTTCGTCATAGCCGATGTAGCCCGGAGGCGCCCCGATCAGGCGCGATACCGAATGCTTTTCCATGTACTCGCTCATATCAAGCCGGACCATATTGTCTTCGGTATCAAAGAGCGCTTCGGCCAGCGCCTTGCAGAGTTCCGTCTTGCCCACGCCCGTGGGGCCAAGGAAGATGAAGGAGCCTGTCGGCCGCGCCGGGTCGGACAAACCGGCACGGGCACGCAGCACGGCATCGGCCACGGCCTTCACGGCCTCGTCCTGCCCCACAACCCGCTCATGCAGCTGATCGCCCAGGCGCAGGAGCTTTTCGCGTTCGGATTCCAGCAGACGCGTTACCGGAATGCCGGTCCACTTGGCCACAATCTCGGCCACATCGTCAGGGCCGACCTCTTCGCGCAGCAGGCGCTTTTCGCCCTGCGTCTGCCCGCCCGTGCAGGCCTCCAGCTTCTTCTGCAGCTCCAGCAGAGTGGAGTATTTCAGTTCGGCAGCACGGTTCAGGTCATAGGCGCGTTCCGCCTGCTCGATGTCCAGCTTGACCTTTTCGATCTGTTCCTTGATGCCGCGCACCTCGTCAATGGAGCCCTTTTCGCTCTCCCACTGCCTGCGCATGCCGGCCTGCTGCACACGCAGTTCGGCCAGTTCATTTTCCAGACGTTCCAGCCGCTCGCGCGAGGCGTCGTCCGTTTCACGGCGCAGAGCTTCGCGCTCGATTTCCAGCTGCATGACCTTGCGGTTTACTTCGTCCAGTTCCGCGGGCAGCGAATCAATTTCCGTGCGGATCAGCGCCGCGGCCTCGTCGATAAGGTCAATGGCCTTGTCCGGCAGCTGGCGGTCCGTAATATAGCGATGGGACAGCGTCACGGCCTCGACAATGGCCGAGTCGCTGATCCGTACGCCATGATGCACCTCAAAGCGTTCCTTCAGGCCGCGCAGGATGGAAATGGCATCCTCCACGGTCGGTTCTTCCACCAGCACCGGCTGGAAACGGCGTTCCAGCGCCGGGTCCTTTTCAATATACTGGCGGTATTCGTCCAGTGTGGTAGCGCCGATGCAATGCAGCTCGCCGCGCGCCAGCATGGGCTTGAGCAGATTGCCCGCATCCATGGAGCCTTCGGTTTTGCCCGCGCCCACGATGGTATGCAGCTCGTCGATGAAGAGGATAATCTTGCCTTCGCTCTTTTCCACTTCATTGAGGACGGCTTTCAGACGTTCCTCGAATTCACCGCGGTACTTTGCTCCGGCAATCAGCGCGCCCATATCCAGCGCAAACAGCTTATGCCCGCGCAGGCTTTCCGGCACGTCGCCCTTGACGATACGGAAGGCCAGACCTTCCACAATGGCCGTCTTGCCCACGCCGGCTTCGCCGATAAGGACGGGGTTGTTCTTCGTACGCCGCGACAGAATGCGCACCACGCGCCGGATTTCCGCGTCACGGCCAATAACCGGGTCCATTTTGCCCTGACGCGCCGCTTCCACCAGATCACGGGCATACTTGCTCAGAGCCTCGAACGTATCCTCGGGGGTGGCGCTCGTCACCCGCGCGCCGCCGCGCATGCTTTCCATGGTCTGGGTAAAGGAAGCGCGCGTAATCTTGTATTCCTTGAAAACCTCGCCCAGAGGCGTGGACGGCGACGCATCGCTCAGCGCGGCAAAAAGATGGTCGACGCTGACGTATTCGTCCTTCATCCGCCGAGCTTCCTTCTCGGCCTCGCCAAGAATGGCAGCCAGGCGGCTGGTAATCATGATCTTCTGAGGATCGACGCCCGCGCCGGACACCGAGGGACGGCGACGCAGCTTTTCCTCTATGGCCACGCCCAGCGCACGCGTCTGCACGCCCATCTGCTCAAGGATACGGGGCACAATACCTTTCTCCTGCCGCACAAGGGCAAGAGCAAGGTGCTCCACGTCCGTTTCCTGATGGCCCATGCCGACGGCGATGTTCTGCGCCTCGGTAATGGCCTCGCGGGCTTTTTCTGTAAATTTGTTGATATCCATAAAGAGCCTCCGCTGACTCATATCTGCATTGCAAGTTCCGTATCCGAATTCTTGCCTGTCTCAGAAATAAGCTTCATCCACAGTCTGTAAAGGTCTGTCCACAGTATTTCCACAAAAAAATATCGCGGCATCGGAGAAGCTCCGATACCGCGAGTCCCTGGATCCTGGCGTATCAGGTTTTGTCTTGAGGGGTTTCCCTCCCCCGACATCCTGCGAACAGGGCAGGAGAGATTATTCTTCAAAACCCTGCAGGGCGCGCACCTGCCGTTCCAGCGCGTCAATGCGCTCCAGCAGATCCACGATGATGGTGCCGCCCACAACCGGAAGTTCAAAGTCGCAGCAGATACGCTCCAGCTTGCGGACGCGATAAATATCCGCATCCCGGAACACGCAGCGTTCCGGCTCCGTACCGCCGACATCAATCCAGCCCAGCGAGACCAGCTCCCGCAGTCTGTCGGGCGCAATACCCGTCAAGTCTATGAATTCCGCCCACGCCAACGCAGAGGAGCGCGTCGGCAACGCTGTTATTTTCTTGATCATACTCATATGATGCAACCTCCGCACCGCAAGGATGCGCCCGTGCTCTCCACGACAGGAATCGCGGCGGCGGCACGTATCAGGCATGGAAAGTCTCTGCCGCCCCGCGATGCCGCAGGTCCGACGGCTTCCGGCATGACCGGCGCCCGCCTACCCGCGCGGATTGAAAGAGGACTTTGCCGCCAGGGCCTCCCAGAGCTGCCGCTCTTCGTCGCTCGGCTGAGCCGGAACACGAATCATGACACGCGCCAGCAAATCGCCGCGCGCGCCCGGCCGCCCCAGCCCCTTGCCCCGCAGACGGAACTTGCGCCCGGAACCGGAACCGGCGGGAATATTCAGCTCAACCTCGCCTTCCAGCGTCGGCACGGGAGCCTTGCAGCCCAGCGCGGCCTCCCACGGGCTCAGCAGCACATCGCACTGGATATTGTCGCCGTCCACCTTGAAGGAACCGTGCGGCAGATAGCGCACCCGCAGGAAGAGATCGCCGGGAGCCCCGCCGGGAACGGATTCGCCCTGCCCGGACAGACGCAGCTTGGCACCTTCGCGGATACCGGCGGGCACGTTGACGCTCAATGTTTTGGGGCCGCTCGACATCTGCACGGACACGCTGCGTTTGCCGCCGCTGACGACGTCTTCCAGCGTCAGCGGAAGTTCGGCTTCCACATCGCGCCCCCGCCGCTGCCGGGAAGAAAAGCCGCCGAAGGGATCAGGCCCGAACGGACTCCCGCCGCCACGACGCCCCGCGCCGCCGAACAACGACTGGAAGAACTCCGAAAAATCGGCGCCGTTCATGTCCTGTCCGTTGAAGGAAAAATGCATGTTCTCGAAGCCCGGCGCTCCCTGGAACTGCTGGCCATGCTGCCAGTTCGGCCCCAGCGTATCATAGGCGCGACGCTTTTCAGGGTCTTTCAGCACTTCATGCGCTTCGTTGATTTCCTTGAACTTTTCCTCAGCCTGCTTGTCGCCGGGGTTCAAGTCCGGATGGTACTTGCGCGCCAGCTTCTTGTAGGCTCTGGAAATGTCGTCGGCTGTAGCCGAACGCTCCACGCCAAGGATTTTGTAATAGTCCTTATAGGAAACAGCCATATGCCCCTCCATCAGGAAACACCCGGCAGCATCCGCGACCCCTGCGGGCCGGGATTACGGCGGGCATGTCCCGTTGTGTACCCGAGTCGATCCGACGCTCCCGCCGGCGCGGGAGATCCGACCACCCTTGTAGAGTAATGCCCGCCTTCGCGCCGTCAATCAGCTTCTCGAAAAATTTTTTGCAACGCATGCGGCACGCGGCGTTCGTCGTCCCTTTCAGGATGCCCGGCCGCTGGAAACAGAAAGGCGGCGGCATGCCGAAACATGCCGCCGCCCTGTGTATGCAAAACGGACCGGTGACTACACGATGCCGTGCTCGCCGGGCTTTTCGTAGACCTGACGCTGCTGCTGTCCCACATAGAACTCGGTATCCCCCAGCGCCAGCAGAATGGCCGACGACACATAGATGGAGGATTCCGTACCGACAACAACGCCGATAAGCATGGTCAGGGCAAAGTCATGAATCACGCCGCCGCCGAGAAGGAAGAGCGCCAGCGTCGCCAGGAAGGTCGTGCCGGACGTCAGCACCGTACGCGACAGGGTCTGGTTGACGCTGCGGTTGATGAGCGCATCCAGCGGCAGGGAGGGCGCGGCACGCAGGTTTTCGCGCAGGCGGTCGTAGACGATGATGGTGTCGTTGAGCGAATAGCCCACGAGCGTCAGCAGGGCAGCAACCACGTTAAGGTCGATTTCCACCCCCAGCAGCGAAAGCAGGCCGATGGTGATGAATACGTCGTGCATGAGGCCGACCACGGCGCCGAGCGCGAAGTTGAGCTTCAGCACAAAGCAGATGACCACGGTGATGGCAAGCGCGAACAGCACCAGCCAGCCCATGCTGAGGCCGGTCAGACCAAGCAGATACATGCCGCCCCAGAGCGCGGCGGCCATGATGGCGCCGGCCATCCAGCGCTGTTCAAAGCGCCCAGAAATATAGACCGCAATCAGCAGGATGGCATAATAGAGAGCGGCAAGGGCCTTGTTGGTCAGGTCGGAACCGACCTTGGGACCCACCACCTCCAGCCGCTGGAACTGGGCCGGATTATCGGGAAAGGCCTTGAGCAGCGCGCTCTCGGCATTGGTACGCAATTCCGCGGTAGTGACATTTTCGGGCAGCGAGCAGCGCAGAAGGTAGTCCCGCCCGTCGTTGCCGTAACGCTGGGTGGATACGCCGGGGAGGCCGGTCGCGGACATGGCGCTTTTCAGGGCTTCGTCAGCGACGGGCTTCTGGAATTCCACCTGCATGATGACGCCGCCGGCAAAGTCGATGCCCATTTTCAGGCCGCTGCCGAACAGAATGTTACCCAGCCCCACGAGGCAGAGCAGCACGGCGAGCGCATAGAAGAAGCGGCGCTTGCCGATGAAATCAAACCTGGTATCGTGCTTGAAGAATGCAAATCCCATGAGATCCCCCGTCGGCCCTAGATGCTGATGCCCTTGGGGCCGCACTTGCGCGCCCATTCTTCAAAAATGGCGCGGGAAACAAAAATCGCCGTGAACATGGACGCGATGATGCCCAGCGAAAGCGTAACGGCAAAACCGCGGATGGGACCCGTGCCGAACTGATAAAGAATGATGGTGGCGATGATGGTCGTCAGGTTCGAGTCCGTGATGGAGATGGTGGCCCGCTCGAAACCGGCCTTGACGGCGGCCAGCGGCGTCAGCCCGTGATGAATCTCCTCGCGGATACGCTCGAAGATGAGCACGTTGGCGTCCACGGCCATACCGATGGTCAGCACGATACCGGCGATGCCGG
>CAMBWG010000068.1 GCA_945871415.1 uncultured Desulfovibrio sp. | reverse complement strand
CCACAAAGCGAGGATGCCATGCCCTGCGTTATTGTCAGCGCCTGCCTTGCGGGCATTCCCTGCCGTTATGACGGCCGCGCCAATACGTGCGCGCCGGTTGTAGAACTGGTACGCCGCGGCCTGGCGGTGCCTGTCTGCCCCGAGGGGCTGGCGGAACTGCCCACGCCGCGCCCTCCCTGTGAGATTGCGGGAGAGCGCGTCCTGAGAAATGACGGCGCGGATCTGACGGAAGCCTTTACGCGCGGGGCGCAACGGGCGCTGGAAACGGCGCTGCGGCATGCGTGTCGGCAGGCTGTTGTCAAGAGCCGTTCGCCTTCCTGCGGGGCGGGACATATCTATGATGGCAGTTTCAGCAAACGACTGTGCGAGGGCGACGGGCTGTGGGTTCGCCTGCTGCGCCGCCACGGCATTACCGTCGTGACGGAGGAGGCCTTTGCAGAGAAAACGGAGGAGGAAATTCGGGAGATACTCTCCAATATGCTGTAATGTCCGCAAAAAAAATTGCCGTTGCCGACGCTGCCGTGCTCGAAAGTCGGGATAATGCCTTTGCAAAGTAATCCGCTTGGGTTTATGATGAAGTATCATAAACAAACCAATGGGGGATTATGATGAAAAAGATCCTGGCACTTGTTCTGGCTGTGGGCATGATCCTCGGTCTGGCCGCCGCTCCCGGCATGGCCGCCGACAAGAAGGTGATCATCAAGATTGCAGGCATGAAGCCGGAAGGCGAACCCGAAACCATTGGCATGCACAAGTTCGGCGAATATCTTGCCAAGCTGTCCAACGGCAAATACGAAGTGCAGGTATTCCCCAACAGTCAGCTGGGCAAGGAAGATGCCTATATCGCCAGCACGCGGCGCGGCATCATCCAGATGTGCGCCACCGGCACGCAGACCTCCGCGCTGCATCCGGCTATGGCCATGCTGGAAACGCCCATGCTGTTCGACAATCTGGCCCATGCGCGCCGCGCTATGGAAGGCAAGACCTTTGAGCTGATCAATCAGGGCTTCACCGAAAAGTCCGGCCTGCGCACGCTCAATGCCTTCCCCCTCGGCTTCCGCCATTTCTACACCAAAAAGGTGCTGAATCAGCCCGGCGACCTGAAGGGTCTGCGCCTGCGCGTGCCCAATATTCCCCTGTACACCAACTTTGCCAAGGAATGCGGCATCAGCGGTCAGCCGCTGCCCTTTGCCGAAGTGCCCAGCGCTCTTGACCAGAACGTGATCGACGGCGGCGACAGCCCCCTGTCCGACATCGTTTCGCTCAAGATGTACGAAATCACGCCGCACATCACGCTGAGCGGCCATATCCTCGTTATCCACTCGCTCTACATCAACGAGAAGTTCTACCAGAGCCTGCCCGCTCAGGACAAGGAATGGATCAACAAGGCCGCCAAGATGGCCGCTGACGACATCTGGCAGATGGTGGAAGAAGGCGACGCCAAGGCTGTGGAAACCATCAAGGCCGCCGGCGGCACCGTGACGACGCCGGACAAGGCTTTCCACGACTACATGGTGGAAGCGGGCAAGCGCAGCTGGAAGCTCTTCTACGACACCGTGCCCAATGCCAGGGAAATTCTTGAAAGCGCGGCTGCCTACCGCGACGCCAAGTAAATTGACGTAAGGTCGGGGGGAAACGCGCCCGGATCGCCTGAAAAAGCCGGTTCGGAACACGTTTCCCCCTTTTTGCTGCTAACCGGACACGTCCCGAGGTCAATACATGAGCAACGATGCCCGCCAAAACGACATGCCCGTCAAGCTCGCCGCTCCTTCGCAGCAGGAAGAGAAGCCTTCGAGCATGGCAGAATTTGCCTTTGAAGTTTTTTGCGCCGCCATTTTTCTCGGCATGATCGGTCTTGTCTTCTACAATACGATTCTCCGTTACTGTTTTGGGAGCAGTTATCCGCCCAGCGAGGAATGGGCGCGTTTCCTGTTCATGTACATCACCTTTTTCGGCGCTATCGAAGCCTTTTACCGTAAAAAGCATATTGCGGTGGATCTCTTTGTCGATCTGCTCTCCGGCGTATCGCGCAAGGTTGTGGACATCATCGCTCTGCTGTGCACCATGGCCGTGCAGCTGCTCCTGCTGCTCGGCGGTATTGCCTATGTGCGTCAGACCATGGATACCAGCTCCGTGGCAACCGGCGTCAACATGGCCATGATCAACTTTATTCTGCCCGCCATGGCGCTGGCGGCCTTCTGCATCCATATTCGCGATCTTGTGCAGCTTATACGGCGTCCCGCTTCATCCTTCACCAAGGGCAATCAGGAGGGCTAGCGCATGGAACTCTTCCTGTTTCTCGGCACCCTCTTTGCCTTCATGTCGCTGGGCATTCCCATTGCCCTTGTGCTGATTATCTGTTCCATCGTCCTCATGTGGCATTCGGGCATGTGGGACGTGATGATCATTCCCACGTCCATGCTGGACGGCGCCAACAACTACCCGCTGATGGCCATTCCCTTCTTTGTCTTTGCGGGTGAAATCATGGCCGAAGGCGGCCTGTCACGCCGCGTCGTGCAAATGGCCCAGCTCATGATCGGCCATATCCGCGGCGGCCTGGGCTATGCCGCCATCATCTCCAGCATCATCTTTGCGGGCCTTATGGGCAGCTCCGTTGCCGAAGCCGCCGCCCTGGGCGGCCTGCTCCTGCCCATGATGGCACAGGTGGGCTACAAGCCTGGCCGGGCCGGGGCCGTCATCGCCTCGGGCGCCATTCTCGGGCCCATCATCCCGCCCAGCACCAACTTCATTCTGCTGGGCGCCACGGTCAGCGGCCTGTCCATCACCAAGCTGTTCATGATCGGTCTGTTCCCCGGTATCTTCATCGGCATGGCGCTGATGATTGTCTGGTATTTCATTGTCCGCATCGACGGCTACAACGAAACCATCACCTTCACCCGCGAAGAAAAGAAGCGCATTCTGATTGACGCCACCCCGGCGTTCATCATGCCGGTACTGCTGCTCGGCGGTATCCGCTTCGGTATCTTCACCCCCACCGAAGGCGGCGCTTTCGCGGCCATCTATGCCATTGCCGTCTGCGTCCTCTGGTACAGGGAACTTTCCTTCCGCGCCCTGCTGCGCGTGAGCGCCCGGGCCGCGCGCACCACGGCCGTGGTCATGCTGGTGGTGTCCGCCGCGACGGCCGTGGGCTGGTTCATCACCATTGCCCAGATTCCCAACCAGATTACCGACATTTTCAGCCCGCTCATTGACAAGCCCATCCTGCTGCTGCTGGCCATCAACGTCTTCCTGTTCCTGGTGGGCATGGTCATGGACCTGACCCCCAACATTCTGATCTTTGCGCCGGTATTCTATCCGCTCATCATGAAGGCGGGCATCGACCCCTACTATTTCGGCCTGCTCTTCATCCTCAACCTCGGCATCGGCGTCATCACGCCGCCCGTGGGTACGGTCCTCTATGTGGTCTGCGGCATCGGCAACATCAAGATCGCCAAGCTGGTAAGCGCACTCCTCCCGTTCATCATCGTGGAGGCCATCATGCTCTTCCTGCTGCTGTTCTTCCCCTCGCTGTCGCTCGTGCCGCTCGGCTGGCTCAGCTGACGCGAAGCGGCGACGCAACGCCGTCCGGTCCGGAGTGAGCGGGAAAAGGGCGTTTTTCCGCGAAACGACAGACCGTAGGATTTGACATGCGGAGCATTTCAAACTGCACAGACTCTGAAACTCCCACGGCGTGCGGAGGAGGGAAATTCCCTCCTCCGCATTCCTTTCTTTTCTCTCGTCACATTTCCCGAAGCGCCGCCGCTCCCTCTCCGCCCTTGCGGCGTCTTGTCAATGCTCCAGAAAAAGTCTAGAGTTCGGACATATTTTGTCATTTCTACAGATACGGGGCTACAATGGACGCAGTGCGCTATATTCACGCAGCGGATCTGCATTTGGATACGCCGTTTCAAGGGCTTTCCCGCGAAGCCGCACGCGAGGGACATTTGACGCGGTTGTTGCAGAATGCGGCGGGGACCGCACTGGAGCGGCTGATTCGTCTGTGCGAGGCGGAGCGGCCGCATTTTCTGATCCTGGCCGGCGACATCTACAATCAGGAGCAGCGCAGCATCAAGGCGCAGCTGCAACTGCGGGACGGCTGCGTGCGTCTGCAGCGTCTCGGCATTCCCGTCTTTATTGCGCACGGCAACCATGATCCGCTGTCTTCGCGCCTGACCTCCGTGGAATGGCCCGACAATGTGACCATTTTCGGGGAGACCGTCGAACGCCGCCCCGTCAGGCGCGACGAGCGCATCGTTGCGCTTGTGCACGGCATCAGCCATGCCCGCCAGCAGGAAAATCGCAATCTTGCCAAAAACTTTTCCCGCGATACCGCCCATGACGACGCCTTTCAGATCGGCGTGCTCCATTGCGCGGTGGAAGGACAGCGCAGCCATGAGCGCTACGCGCCCTGCGCACTGTCCGATCTGCTGGATTCCCGGCTTGACGCCTGGGCGCTGGGCCATATTCACGAGCGCGGCATTCTGCAGCGCACGCCCTTCATCGCCTACTCCGGCAATACGCAGGGGCTGCATATCAACGAACAGGGCCCGCGCGGCTGCCTTTCCGTCACGGCGACCAATGACGGCAGCGGCTGGATCTGCCGCGAAAAATTTGTGCCGCTCTCGTCCGTGCAGTGGCGGCAGTGCCTGCTGGAGCTGAACGATGTCGCCCATATCGACGAAGTGGAGCAGCGCCTGCTGACCACGCTGGATGACGCCTCCCGCGAAACAGGCCCGGAATGCGAAGCTCTCATCGTGCGGGTGCGCTGCACAGGGCGCACGCCTTTGGACATGCTGCTGCGCGATCCCGCCACCCAGAGCGATCTCACGGAACGAACCCTGCATCTCTGTTCCGCCTCTCCGAAAATCTGGCTCAAGGATCTTGTTGTGGAAACGCGCCCCCCGGCGGAACGCGCGGAATACCTGCAACGGGAAGACCTGCTTGGCGAAACCATGCGCCTCATGGAAGCCATGCGCGCAGATCCGGCGCTTCTGCGAACCCTTGCCGGACCGGCGCTCGATCCGCTCTTTCGCCATCCCCGGTTCCGCGGCGCGCTGGATGCGCCGGACGATGAAGAAACCCGGCGTCTGCTGGACGAAGCCGAACGCCTGTGCGCTGATTTGCTGGAGGCCCGTTAATGCACATTCGTTCCTTTCATATTGACGAATTCGGCATTTTCTCCCACGTCGCCGTGGAAGATCTGTCGCCGGGTCTGACCATTTTTCTGGGGCGCAACGAAGCGGGCAAATCCACTTGTCTGGAGTTTCTGCGCAACATGCTCACCGGCTACCCCGACTCCCGCAGCCGCGAGTCCCGTCGCCTGTCGCTGCCGCGCAGCGGACAGGGAGGCGGCAGCCTTGAGCTTGCGACGGAATCGGACGGTATTCTGCGGCTGACGCGGCGTCCCAGCGCGGGGAGCGGCATTCTGACGCTGGCCGACGCCGACGGACACCCCCGCGAGCCCGAAGTACTGGAACGACTTATGTGCGGCATCAGCCGCGATGTTTTCCGCAGTGTTTTCGGTTTCAGCCTGACGGAACTGCAAACCTTTGCAAGCCTGAGCGCCGACGGCGTGCGCAACGCCCTCTACGGCGCCAGCTTCGGTCTTGGTCTGCGTTCCCCCGGCGAGGCCCTGCGACGACTGGAACAGCAGGCGGACGAGTTGTTCAAGGTCAACGGCAAAAAGCCGCAGCTCAACGAAATGCTGTCGCAATGGGAACAGCTGCGGGCGGCGCTGGTGGAAGCGGAGGAAGAAAGCGCTCAATACGACGCCCTTGCCGGGACGCTGCACGAGAAACGGGAACGCCTGCACGCCGTGCGCGCACGCCGCGCCGGGCTGGAAGATCATCTGCGCCATCTGGAACGCCGTCTTGGCGTCTGGCGGCAATGGGATGAGTGGCGCAAGGCCTGCGCGCAGCTGGAACGGGCCGAAAAAATCTGTCCGGCCTTTCCCGAAGACGGTCCGGCGCGTCTGGCCCGCCTGCAGGAAGCCGCCGAAGCCTGCCGCCGGACCATGGCCGCGCAACAGGAAAAAATCCTGCTCCTGCGGGAGCGCCGCGACGCCATAGAAATCAATCAGCCGCTGCTGACCGCCCTGCCCGCCCTGCGTCGTCTTGCCGAACGCAAGACCAGCTACCGGCAGGCCGAAGCCGCCATTCCGCTTCAGGAAGCACTGGCGGAACGCGCCCGCGCCGATCTGGAGCGGGAGCTGCAACGTCTGGGCCCGGACTGGACCTGCGAACGTATTCGCGGGACGGATCGTTCTCTCTTCGCCCGCGAAGATATGGAAAAACAGGCCCGGGAAATGATCGCCGCCGGTCTCATGCAGCAATCGGCGGCGCTGGCGCTCTCCAAGGCCAACAACGAGGTGGAAAACGCCGAGCGCGACGTGACCGCCGCCCGGGAAGCGCTGGACAACCTGCCCGAACCGGAAGCCCTGCTGCCCGACGAGGGCCGGGACGCCCTGCGCCATGCGCTGGGCATGGTGGAAGAAACGCGTCAGCGTCTGCCCTTGCGACGGCGCGCCGTTCAGAATGCCATCAATGCTTTTGCCCGCGTTTATGACCCGCTCTGTCTGGCCGGCGGCGAAGCCAAGACCCTGCTGGATGAACTCCTGGCCCGTCGGGATGATGCCATCCGCCTTGCGGGAGAAATGCAGAAGGGCCTGCATGCCGCCGAAGAAGCCCAGCAGAATGTGCAGCAGGCGGAATACCAGCTGGAGGACATCAAGCAGCGCATCGATCTCCTGCGGGACGAACAGCGCGCTCTGGACGGCCCCAGCCGTGACGCGCTGGACAGCCGCGCCTCCGCCGTACGCCGTCTGCGTTCTCTTGCGGGAACACTGGAGACGGAACGGGAGCGTTTTGCGGAACTTGAGCAGCGCATTGCCGCCGAGCAGCCGCCCGCGCCCATCAAGAGCATACCGCTGCTGATAGTGGGCGTTCTGCTCATGCTGGCGGGCGGGGCCATTCTTCTGGCCCACTGGCAGCTCGGTATGGAAAGCCTGCCGCTGACGCCGACGCTGTCCGTGCCCATCAGCCTCTGGTCCGGCTATCTGGTGCTGGTCTGCGGCGTCTTTGCCCTGAGCGGCGGCATGCCGCGTTCCGGCCCGGAAGCCAAACGCCACAAGCAGGCTATGGAACAGCTGCACGCGCGCCGCGAAGCCGCCGCCGCGCATCTTGCCGAACTGGAAACGCAGGCCGAAAACCTCTGCCGTCAGGCGCAGGCGGAAAGCATGGAACCCACCGCGCTGGATGCCGCCGAAGCGGCTCTTGAGCGGGAACGCGAGCAATGTTTCAGCGGCGAACGTCTGCGCAAGGATATTGAGGACCTCCGCCGCCAGCAGACGCTGGCGCGCACCGAGCTTTCCCGCCTCCAGAGCGCGGCCCACGAGGCGGAACAGACCGTGCAGCACCTCCGCCGTCGCTGGCATGAATTCATGCAGACCTTCGGCGTGGGCAGCGTGCCCGCCCCGGAAGCCGCGGAAGCCTTCTTTGCCCGCGCCGAAGCGGCGCGGGTTGCCTGGCATACGGTTGACGATGCCCAGTCCGAAGTGGATGCGCTGGAAGAAGACGTCCGCCGCATCGAGGAAGTGATCCGCGCCGTGCCGCCCGTGGCCGACCGGCTGCGCGACGCCGATCCGGAGGACCCCGCCGCCCTTCAGGAAGCCGGGCGACAGGTGCTGGACAGCTGCCGCGATGCCGACGCCGTCCGGGAACAGCGCATCAAAGCTGAAGCAACGCTGCAGAACCGGCAGAACGACCGCGACCGCCTGCGGCGTCAGCGGGATGAACAGGAACTCCGCTTACAGGAGGCCGATGCCCGCCTTGCCGGGGCACGGTCGCAATGGGCCGAATGTCTTTCCGCACTGGGGCTGGGCGAGGACCTCGCGCCCGAAACCGTCCGGGAGGCCTTTGCCTCCATGGAAAACAGTCTT
The DNA here is from genome assembly GCA_945871415.1 of uncultured Desulfovibrio sp. GTDB lineage: Bacteria > Desulfobacterota > Desulfovibrionia > Desulfovibrionales > Desulfovibrionaceae > Desulfovibrio. Next base: position 1,231 of record CAMBWG010000068.1, on the reverse strand, counting down.
GCCGCCGAAGCCTCTCTGGAGCGCGCACAGGCGGAGATCACGCAGTACAGGGAAGAAATAGACGCGCTCCGCGCGCCCTTGCGCGACATCCTCCGGTCCACGAACAGATCCGTAGCCGAAGACGGCGACTGGCTCGAAGCGCTGGACACCTGCCTTGACGCTGCCGCCCGCATGGAAGAAGCCCAGCGCGAACGCGAGCGTCTGGAACTGCGCATTACAGAGGAAAACGACGCCTGCCGTGCCGCCAATGCCGCGCTTGACGAGGCCCTTGCCGGAGAAAGCGCCCTCTTTACGCTGGCCGAAGCGCGGGATGCCGAAGACTTTCTCCGCAAGGCCGCCGCGCTGGCCGAACAGCGCGATATCCGCCGCCGTCAGGCGGATCTGGAGGACACGCTGCGTCTTGCCGCCGGCGACACGCCTCTGGATGTGTTTCTGGAGTCCTTCAACGGTCAGACGCAGGAAGAACAGGAGCGCGACAGCAGTGCCGCACGCAGCGATCTTGCCGACAGCGTTGCCGAAGAGCAGAACCTTGCGGAAGAAGTGGCGGCCCTTGCCGCCCGGGTGGAGAACCTCGGGCATACCGAAAAGCCCGCCGATCTGGCCCAGCAGAAGGCCCTGCTCCAAGAGAGCATGAACCGCACGGCGCGCCTCTGGGCCCGCGCGACCCTTGCCCGCGCCGTGCTGCTGCAGGCAAAGCGCAACTTTGAAAAGGAGCGGCAGCCGCAGGTCATCCGGCTGGCTTCGACCCTGTTTGAAAGTATCACCGGCGGCCAGTGGCGCGGCATCAGCACGTCGCTGGAAAACAGGGAGCTGCATATTCTGTCCGCTTCCGGCGAAAGCGTCGAGCCCGACATTCTCAGCCGCGGCGCGCAGGAACAGGCCTATCTGGCCCTGCGGCTGGCCTATATCCAGAACCATGCCGCGCAGGCGAGCCCCCTGCCCATCATCATGGATGATGTGCTTGTGAACTTTGACCCCGAGCGCGCCCAGCGCACGGCCCGTGTCTTTGTGGATCTCTGCGAAGGGCGCCACGGCCCCGCGCATCAGCTCATCTACTTCACCTGCCATCCCCATGTGGCGGACATGCTGCGCGAAACACAGACCGGCAGCGCCCTTTTCACGGTCGAAAACGGCACCATTTCCCGCTGCGGCACGGACTAAGGCCAACACTAAATGTTTTTCCGGGGGGGGGGGGGGGGGGGGGGGGGGGGGGGGGGGGGGGGGGGGGGGG
>CAMBWG010000067.1 GCA_945871415.1 uncultured Desulfovibrio sp. | reverse complement strand
GCGCGCCAGCCGCGACCGAAGGCGGCCGCAGGCCGTGCCCGTTGCGACGAAGGAAGCTACGGGCATCGACAGCAGAGATAAGGGGGTTTCCTTCCCCCCAGAAACAACAAAACCTCGCTTTACGAAACGCTTTTTCTGGCCTACCATGTGCGGGCGTGCGGCATGTGAAATTTGGAATGCCGCGAAGGAAAAGGAAAGCATGAGAAAACCGCAGTTGTTGATGGGTCCTTTGGCGCTGGCGCTTCTGGGCATGGCCTTTTGTTTGTGGAGCGCCTTCGGCAATGACATCAATTTTTGCGTGACGGCGGGCTGTTCGCTCTATCAGGATTTTTCCATTGGCGGCGTCTCGCTCTGGTGGCTGGGCATGACGGCCTTTGCCGGTCTCTTCCTGCTGGCGCTGGTGGGGGCAAGCGCATGGGGCGTCGTGTTTTCCGCGCTGGCGCTGACGGGCGACATCGCCCTGCTGCTGCTGATGGTCTTTACCGCGCCGTGCATCAGCTGTCTGGTGGTGGCCGTCTTCTTTGCGCTGTCGTTCTGCGCCTTTCGGCGCGCCTATGCGGATGAGGAACGACGCGGCCCGCAGCGCCATTCCCTGCTCCTGCTCATCTGGATGGCGCTCTTTCTGGTCAATGTGGGCGTGGCCGTGCGCTCGCAGAATGACGTCTGGGCCATCAACGATCTGGTTCCCAACGAGGAAGGCAATATTGCGCCGTCGGTGCGCATGTTCTTTTCCCCTTCCTGTCCCTCCTGCCGTCAGGGCGTCGATATTCTTTCCGGCAAGGTGGACGTCGGCTTCTATCCCGTGACGGAAAGCCCGGAAGATTTGATCAAGATTCTCGCCATGCGCAAGCACCTCGACGACGGCCTGAGCATGGCCGAAGCCCTGGCTCAGTCGCAGAAGGCCGTGCGCGAGGACGTCAGCCTGTGGTCGCCGGACGCCGTCTGGCTGCGCTTCCGGCTGCTGCGCAACAAGGCGCATATCTTCCTTGCCGGTTCCCGGACCATTCCTTTCTTTGAATATCACGGACTGCCGTCCATGCTCGTGCGGCAGGCGCAGCGGGCCGCGACGGCTCCGGCAAACGCCGCGTCGCCCAAGCCGCACACGCCGCCGCCCGGCTCCTGGGACGGCACGGGATCGGAGCCTTCCTTTCTGAATGACGATCCCATTGCCGGGCAGTGCGGCAACGGCCGTCCCTGCCCCTAGACGAAACAGTTTGAATATTCAAACAGCATCGGACTATTGACGAATGTTCGACTTATCCTTTATGTAGGATAGCTTTTTCGCGCAATAGCGCGTTACAAATTTCCCGAGACCGGCGCGACCGTCGGCGCAAGACCGTCGCTCTCAACAAGTGGACACAAGATGAACGCACTTTTTCAGGATCAGCGGGACGAGATCGTCAACGCATGGGTGGAAGCGGTTTTCAATACCTATGCGCTGGAAACCACGGGCTTTCTGCGCACGCAGAACGATCCCTTTGCCAACCCTGTGGCGCATATGACGCGCGAGGCCGCGGGCATCGTCTATGACGCCGTGGCCGGAGAGGACGTCGATCCCGCGCAGGTCAAGAAGGCCATTGACCGCTTTGTGAAACTGCGCGCGGTGCAGGACGGGACGCCGGGGCAGAATCTGGGGGTTTTCCTGCTGCTGAAGCCCATTCTGCGCAAGATGGTGCTGCCGCGCTGCTCCGGGTCGGACGCGCTCACGTCCTACTACCTCGAAGCCGAATCACGCCTCGACAGCGTCATGCTGCTGGCGTTCGACATGTATACGGCGGACCGCGACATCATCGCGGAATCCCGCATCACGGAAATACGCAACCAACACGCCCAGCTTGTGCGCTGGGCGCAAAAGGTGGGAGGCAGCCCGCTCAACCCGGCGGGCAAGGAATAACACTCTTTGCAAGAGAGGTAGGGAATGTTCGCTTCTTTGCTGGTGGTGGCGATCATCGGGGCCATTGCCTGGGCGGGATCGGCCGTTGGGCTTGGCGTCCTGTTCGGTGTAGTGCTGCCCTATGTGGCCGTAGCCGCCTTCTTCGTCGGCGTCATCTGGCGCATGGTGTACTGGGCAAAATCGCCCGTACCGTTCGCGATCCCCACGACGGGCGGTCAGGAACGGTCTCTGGACTTTATCAAGCAGGCCAAATGGGACTGCCCCACCACCACCTTCGGCGTGGTGCGCCGCATGTTCCTGGAAGTGGTCTTCTTCCGCTCCCTGTTCCGCAATACCTGTGCGGACGTGCGGGAATTCGACGAGGTCAACAATGGTCCCCGCACCATTTACTTCTCGTCCAAATGGCTGTGGGTCTTCTCGCTGCTGTTCCACTACTGCTTCCTGCTGGTCTTCATCCGCCACTTCCGTTTCTTCATGGACCCGGTCTGCCCGGTGATCACCTGGATTGAAACCATCGACGGCATCATGCAGGTGGGCGCCCCCCGCTTCTTCTGGACGGGCGGTCTGCTGCTGTGCGCTCTGCTCTTCCTGCTGGCGCGCCGCGCCTTCAATCAGCGCCTGCGCTACATCTCGCTGCCCAACGACTACTTCCCGCTGTTCCTGCTGATCGGCATCGTGGGCACGGGCATCTGCCTGCGTTACTTTGATAAGACCGACATCGCGCAGGTCAAGGTCTTCATCATGGGTCTGGTGCACTTTGCTCCCGTGAGCGCGGACGGCATCAACGCCCTGTTCTTCGTGCATCTCACGCTGGTCAGCGTGCTGCTGCTCTACTTCCCCTTCTCCAAGCTCATGCACATGGCGGGCATCTTCTTCAGCCCCACGCGCAACCTGCCCTGCAATACGCGTGAAGTGCGCCACGTCAACCCCTGGAATCCGCCCAAGCAGTTCTACACCTACGCCGAATATGAGGACGCTTTCCGCGACGCCATGGCCGATGCCGGTCTGCCGCTGGAAAAGCAACCCGAAAAGGCCGCTGAGTAAGGAGTCGCCAAGATGGCCAAATTGCCTACGCCTCAAGAACTCGTGGCCAGCCGCCCGGACTTTCCCGAGCAGGACTGGCTTGACGTAAAGCCCCAGTTCACGCCCGGCAGCTACTGCTACCCGGCCAAGAAAGAGACCATGGAGCTGCTGCACATGCCCAATCCCCACGATTGGGACCCGGCGGCCGAAGACTGGAATCTGCCCGAAGACTGGGAAAAGATTCTTTGCGACGCCTTCGCCGAACGCCTTGAAAAGCACCGTTCCCTGAAGCTCTTCATGGACATCTGCGTGCGCTGCGGGGCCTGTGCCGACAAGTGCCATTTCTTCCTTGGCACCAACGACCCCAAGAACATGCCGGTACTGCGCGCGGAACTGCTGCGCTCCCTCTACCGTCGCGACTACACCATGCTGGGCAAGATTCTCGGCAAGAAGGTGGGCGCCCGCGGCTGGGACAAGGACGTTGTGAAGGAACTCTTCTACTACGCCTACCAGTGCACCGAATGCCGCCGCTGCTCCCTGTTCTGCCCCTACGGCATCGACACCGCCGAGATCACGGCCATCGTGCGTGAACTGCTGCACGAAGTGGGCCTGGGCATCCACTGGATCATGGACCCGGTGAAAAACTGCTCCTTCACGGGCAACCACCTGGGCATCCAGCCCCACTCCTTCGTGGAAATCGTGGAAATGCTGGCCGATGACTGCGAAACCATCACCGGCATCCGTCCCAAGACCCCCTTCAACGAAAAGGGCCACGAGATCCTGTTCATCACGCCTTCCGGCGACGTGTTCGCGGACCCCGGCATCTACACCTTCATGGGCTACCTGATGCTGTTCCACGAACTGGATCTGGACTACACCTTCTCCACCTATGCCTCTGAAGGCGGTAACTTCGGTTCCTTCACCACCTTCAACATGGCCAAGAAGCTCAACGCCAAGATGTACGCCGAAGCCGAACGTCTGGGCGCCAAGTGGATCCTGGGTGGCGAATGCGGCCACATGTGGCGCGTCATCAACCAGTACATGGCCACCTACAACGGCCCGGCCCCGTCCTGCATGATGGATGTGCCCACCTCCCCCATCACCGGCACCAAGTTCACCAACGCGGCTGCCACCAAGATGGTGCACATCACCGAGTTCACGGCCGACCTGATCAAGCACAACAAGCTGAACCTGGATCCCAGCCGTAACGACCATATCATCACCACCTTCCACGACTCCTGTAACCCCGCCCGCGGTATGGGTCTGCTGGAAGAACCCCGTTACGTGCTCAAGGCCGTGTGCAACAACTTCGTGGAAATGCCCGAGAACACCATCCGTGAGCAGACCTTCTGCTGCGGCGCCGGTTCCGGTCTGAACACCGAAGAAATCATGGAACTGCGCATGCGTTCCGGTATGCCTCGTGGCAACGCCCTGCGCTATGTGCAGGAAAAGTACGGCGTCAACCACATGGCCTGCGTCTGCGCCATCGACCGCGCCACCCTGCCGCCTCTGGCCAATTACTGGGCCCCGGGCGTGACGGTCAGCGGTCTGCACGAACTGGTGGCCAATGCGCTCGTCATGAAGGGCGAATGCAAGCGCACCATGGACCTGCGCCAGGAAGACCTGCCCAATGTGGAGCCGGATGAAACCGAGACGCAGGTGGAGGGCCAGTAAATGTATAACGCCAAAGCTGTCATTGTCGGCATCATCATCTTCGCGGGCATCTTCTCCGCGCCGTTCTGGGTCAACTTCAACGGCACCCGGGACTACAAGCGCCCCGAGCTCGTGCTGCCCAAGACGCCCAACGAAAAGGCATGTATCGAGTCCGCGGAATTCATGCGGGCCAACCACATGACCCTGCTTAACGAATGGCGCGATCAGGCCCTGCGTAACGAAAACCGCGTCTATGTGGCCTCCGACGGCAGGAAGTGGACCATCAGCCTGCAGAACACCTGCATGAAGTGCCACGACAACTACGCGGAATTCTGCGACAAGTGCCACGTCACCAACAACGTCGATCCCTATTGCTGGACCTGCCACATTCTTCCCAAGGGGAACAAGTAATGAACAACAGCAGAAGAAGTTTCCTTAAGGTGGCGGGGCTCTCTGTATTCGCTCTCAGCAGCGGAGTGGCCGGGCTGGCCAATGCCGCACAGGTCGCCCCCGGCCGCTATGAGCGCGGCGCCAACGCCCTGCATGCCAAACGCTGGGCCATGGTCATCGATACCCGCGCCTTCAAGTCCGCCGAAGAATACAAGCCGATCATCGAAGCCTGCCATTCCTTCCACAACGTGCCCAAGATTCCCGGCAAGCAGGAAATCAAGTGGATGTGGCTCGACAACTACGATCACGCCTTCCCCGACGATCTGAGCGAACATCAGAAGCCGTCCCTTTTGCAGGCGCAGTTCCCCCTGCTCTGCAACCACTGCACCAATCCCCCCTGCGTGCGCGTCTGCCCCACGCAGGCCACCTACAAGATGTAAGACGGGTTTGTCGCCATGGACTACCACCGCTGCATCGGCTGCCGTTTCTGCATGGCCGGCTGCCCCTACGGCGCTCGTTCGTTCAACTTCGTGGACCCGCGCAAGTACCTGTCCGATCCGGTGCCGAATCCCACCTTCCCCACCCGCATGATCGGCGTGGTGGAAAAGTGCACCTTCTGCGCCGAACGCCTTGCCGTGGGCAAGATGCCCGCCTGCGTGGAAGCCTCCGGCGGACGCATCCTGTTCGGCGATCTCGATGATCCCTCGTCCAGCGTCCGCAAGGCTCTGGCCGACAACTTCAGCATTCGCCGCAAGCCCAATCTCGGCACGCAGCCCGGCGTCTACTACCTCATCTAGGGAGAAAGGCCATGCTCGAAAAATTGCTTACCGGCCCGAAGCGCTACTACGCGTGGCTGCTGTTCCTGCTCGTCGTCATTGCCGTCTGCGGCATTGCCTACCTGCAGCAGCTCCAGGAAGGCCTCTCCATCACCGGCATGAGCCGCGACGTGTCCTGGGGCCTCTACATCTCGCAGTTCACCTATCTGGTGGGCGTGGCGGCCTCCGCCGTCATGCTCGTGCTGCCCGCCTACTTCCATCACTATGTGAAGTTCAAGCGCATGATCATCTTCGGCGAATTCATGGCCATCTCGGCCGTCGTCATGTGCGCTCTCTTCATCGTGGTGGACCTCGGTCAGCCCCAGCGCATGCTCAACGTCATGCTGCACCCCACGCCCAACTCCGTCATGTTCTATGACATGATCGTGCTCGTGGGCTACCTCTGCCTCAACGCCATCATCGGCTGGGTCACCCTCGAAGCGGAACGTCACAACGTGATGCCGCCCAAGTGGATCAAGCCCCTCATCTATCTGTCCATTCTGTGGGCCTTCTCCATCCACACGGTGACGGCCTTCCTGTACGCCGGCATCCCCGGCCGTCATTACTGGCTGACCGCCATCATGGCCGCCCGCTTCCTGTCCTCGGCCTTCTGCTCCGGTCCCGCCATCCTGCTGCTGCTGGTCTTCATCGTCCGCCGCCTTACCGGCTTCAACCCCGGCAAGGAAGCCATCAAGACCCTGACGACCATCATCACCTACGCCATGTGCATCAACGTGTTCTTCTACCTGCTGGAAGTCTTCACGGCCTTCTACAGCGGCATCCCCGGCCATCAGCATCCGCTGGTGTTCCTCTTTGCCGGTCATGAAGGGCATGTGAGCTGGGTGACCAGCTGGATGTGGGCCGCCGTCGTCATGGCCGCCGCGTCCCTGATCATCCTCATTCCGCCCACGTGGCGCACCGGCCCCCTGCTCCCGCTGGCGCTGGTCATGCTCGTGGCCGCCTCCTGGATCGACAAGGGCCTGGGTCTGCTCATCGGCGGTTTCACCCCCAACATGTTTGAAACCGTCACCGAATACATGCCCACCGGCCGCGAAATCATGGTGGCCATCGGCGTCTACGCCGTCGGCGCCCTGGTGCTCTCCCTGCTCTGGAAGATCGCCCTCGGCGTCAAGAAGGAAGTCGGTAACTTCAGTGACTAACTTCACCGCCTGATACGCTTATAAGAACGCCCCGCCCCGCGGGGCGTTCTTTTTTAAGAAGAAGCATCCGAGGGGGAGGGGAACCCCTTTCGCTCGCGCGCAAAGGGGTTCCCCTCCCCCTCGGGCTCCCCCGTCCCTCCCCAAACGCGCTTTATTCGGGAGGATCAAACAACGCGGCTGCGCGTCCGCTTTCCTTCAGGCCGCCGTCTCCCGGTATTCTCTCCATGAACAGAGGATACAGGCCGGCGATAAAGCGTTTACCTTTGAAAACGGCAGCCAGAGAAGCCCCAGCGCCGCCCGGCCCGAAGTGAACGGAAAAACCGCTTTTTTCCGCGAAACGACAGGCCGTATGGTTTGAAACTAAAGAGGCCCCAAGGCTTGGTAACATTAATTTTTCTATTTATTTTAAATAAATAGAAGCACATGTCACTCATAACCTTTGAAAGATTCCTGCCGCATGGCCTGTATCCCCCCTGAAAAAGCGCGTTGGGGGAAGGATGGGGGACCTGGGGGGAAGGAAACAGCCCTTGCGCGCTAAGCCAGCGCCCCAACGGGCGGCCGCAGGCCGTGCCCGTTAGGCGACGCAGGAGCCTTACGGGCATCGACAGCAGAGCAGGGGGTTTCCTTCCCCCCCAGAAGAACTATTTAGTGGTACCACGCCCTAAAGGTGGTGATAAAGGCCGGTAGAGGGAACGGAGCTTGCGAAAGGCGGCACAAGAGCATTGCTTGACGTTGGTTTCTCGCGTACGATAGAAGGCACAGATTCAGGACACTGCTCCTGTGGAGGAAATTATGCAGAAACCGCTCAAGGACGCTATCACGATTTGTAAAACCATTTTGCGTAACGGCTACGACGCGCACATCATCAATGCGCCCCTGCATGAGCGGCTGTTGCCCAATGCCAAGCATCCCGCTGTTGATCTTGCCAGCGAAGCCGATACCGAAACGCTGTTCAAACTTTTCCCCAAGGCCGAGCGCATCACCGAAGGACGCGCCATTGCCGGAATGGAGCAGGACGGCGTGCTGTATCGCTTCTATCCGCTGGTGGAAGAAGATTCCAGCCATCCCGAACTTTCGCTGCTGCGCATCACCCCCACGCTCATCGATCAGCTGGATGACGAGGATCGCCGCACCCTGCGGCTTGTGGGCTTCGGCGAACCCGAGCCCAGCCATGATCGCTATGAGGGGTTCCGCGACGTCAAGGACGGCGTCATCAGCCTTGTGGGCCTGCCGGACGAAACCCTGCGCCACAACTATCTGCTCGCCGTGCGCGCCCTGCGTTTTGCCGCCAACTTCGATCTGCCCATTGAGCCCAACACCTGGATGGCTATCGTCCGCGCCTCCACCCGAGTCCTTGATTACGCCTCCGATGCCGACATCATGGACGAATGGCGCAAGGTTTCCGCCGAAGCCCTCTACCGCTTCGTGCAGCTCATGTTTGACGCGCACATTCTGCAGGGGCTCATCCCCGAAGTGGCGGCCCTGACCTGCGTCCGGCAGAAGCGCAACGAAAGCGGCGAGGAAGAAACCGTCTTCGCCCATACGCTGGCCTGCATGCGCCACTATCCCGAAGAGGATTTCCATTACGACTGGCTCGGCACCATGGCCATGATGTTCCATGACGTGGGCAAGCTCTATACCGGTGAATACGCCGGGGAGGAATGGTCCTTCTACCAGCATCACCGCGTCGGGGCCAAGGTCACCCGCAAGATTCTCCGCCGTCTGCACTTCAGCGCCGAAGACATCGATCTGCTCTCCCATCTGGTGAAGCATCACATGCACTTCAAGTTCATGCTCACCGACCGCGGCATCCGCCGCTTCAAGGCGCTGGACGAATACCCGCGCCTCATCGCCATGGCCCGCGCCGAGGTCAAGGCCCGCGACGGCAGCAGCACCTCCTTCAATCATAATATGAAGTATCTGGAACGCGCCGATACTCCGGAACAGATGCTTGAACCGCTGCTCAACGGCAACGAAATCATGGAAGCCACCCGCCTGAAGCCCGGCCCGCTCGTGGGTATTATCCGCGACGCCCTGCTCCAGGCCCAGATCGCCGGCGATGTCACCGATGCCGACAGCGCCCGTCACTTTGTCTGCAACTACGCCAAGAAAGCCGGCTAGAAAGTTTGACTGGGGGAAGGAAACCCCTTGGCTGGCGCACAAGGGGTTTCCTTCCCCCAGACCCCCCTCCGTCCCCCACGCGCTTTTGAGTGAACAACAGGCGTAACGGTTGCGCCGTCGCCGTTATTCTTTCCG
>CAMBWG010000066.1 GCA_945871415.1 uncultured Desulfovibrio sp. | reverse complement strand
GGCGCGGACCTTTTCCTGCGATGCAAGAAGCTGCTTCACCATATCCATCAGATTACGGTACAGCTCCAGCAGCTCCCCGCTGAACGAGCGCTCGTCCGGCAGATTGTCCACCTTACCCTGCGCAATGTCCTGCGTCGTACGCATGATGCGGGACAGCGGATTGCAGACCGAACGCGCCAGCAGCACCGCCCCGAAAAGCAGCACGACCAGCAGCACAACGCTGGCGGCCAGAATACGCCAGACGGCGGCCGTGGAAGCTTCCCGCACTTCCTCCATGTCCACAATGGACACAATGCGCCAGTCATTGACCGTGGCCCCCATGGAAATAAGACGTTCCACGCCCAGATGCTCCATGACGCCGCAGCCGTTCTTCTTCGCGAACAGGGAACGCAGATGGGGGGCCACCTCATTCAGCGACCTGCCGATATATTCGGGATTGGCGGGAGCGCAGAGCACCTTGCCGTCAGCGTCAAACAGCACATAGCGGCCGGTGCGCCCGAACTTCATGTCATCCAGCAGGGCATTCAGCGTCACAAGACTGATATCCGCCGCCACAACGGCATCGGCCCCCTGCGGCGTCTTTCCCGGCACACGCACGCTGACGGAAACCATGACCTCACCGCTGACGGACGTGTAGGCATTGCCCACATGCGCGGTAATGCTGCTGTCCCGCATATCCGTAAACCAGGCGCGCGTCGTGGGATCATAGCCGGGAACCGCCGTTTCCGGTGCGCTGCTGACAAAGCGCCCGTCGCTGTAGCCAATGAAAATCTTGCTGATCTGCGGCGAAACATCCTTCATCCGCGCAAGGGATCTGATCAGATTCCGAGCCTCCTCAGACAGATGTTCCGCCTCGTAACGGCCCGCTTCCCGCGTCATTCGCGGCGTAGGGAAATCGCCGCCATACTCGCGCACCTGCGGCAGATTCGCCAGATACTCCAGCTTGCCCAGATTGCCCTCAAACATATGCCGCAGATATTTGTCCGCCAGCGACAGCTGCTTCAGCGAAGCCTCCTCAACGGAGGTTGTGCTGACATCAAGAATTTTTTCAAGCGATATAAAGCTGATAGAGAATATTGACAGCAAAATGCACGTCAAAAAGCCAAGAATAAATTTTTGCCTCATCGTCATGGTGCCCTCCCTGACTATGGACTTTTACGCATAATAAAAAGGCGTCATACGCCTAGCCCTCATAACCTCGTGAAACTATTACAATATAAGAGCAAAGGGAAGTGAATTAAAAGAAAAAGAAATTTATTTTCATAAAAATCTTCTTTTAAAGCCGATTATTATGAAAAAAGGCTGCATACGCAACGAATCTGTCGCATACGGTAACAGACTCATTTCCGCCCCGAACACATCCAATCAGGCGCTGCGCCTGCGGCTGCCGTGAGACAGCGGCAAACAGGAAACGCCCTGTCCGGCAGGCGCACCGCGGCTCCCGCAGCGCGCCTGCATACCAGAGCATTTGCAGTTTGAAATGCTGTGCGTTTCAAGCCATGCGTCCTGCCATGTCCCGGAGAAACGCAATCGTTCCGTTTGTTCCGAGCTGAAGCACCCTGCCGCCGCCTCGCGTTCTGCCTTCTTCAAAAGTAAAAACGGCTCCAGGAACCTTATCGGCGCAATGCTGTCACAGAAAGCCCCTGCAAGGCGCAGCGCAACATATCCAGCGCGTGCCCGGCGGCCCGTCTGCGTGTCCAGGCACGCGGCATGACGCGCCCCGTCGGACGCATGACGCGCAGCCATGTTCCGTCCGCGCCGCTCAGAGCAATATAGACCAGTCCCACGGGTTTTTCCGCCGTGCCGCCGCCGGGGCCGGCGATACCCGTAATGCCGATACCCCAGTCGCTGCCGTGCCGCTGCCGGACGCCTTCAGCCATGCGGCGCGCCACTTCCGGGCTGACGGCCCCCACACGAGCCAGCAGTTCCGGCGGTACGCCCAGCAGCCGCGTCTTGGCTTCGTTGGCATAGGTGACGACACCCGCATGAAAGACGGCGGAAGCCCCGGGCACATCGGTAATCATGGATGCCAGCAGGCCTCCGGTGCAGGACTCCGCCGTTGCCAGCGTCTGCCCTCTGCGGGTCAGCGCCTCCACAACCACGGCCTGCAAATGCGGCACATCCACCCCGTAGACGCGCTCGCCCAGTCGCCGCCGCACTTCCTCCACCACCGGCGCGGCCAGCGCGGCCGCTTCCTGCGCATTCCCGCCCTTTGCCGTAACGCGCACAAACATTTCCGTATCCGTGGCATAGGTGGCGACCGAGGGATTGGCCTGCGAGGTCAGCTCGCCCAGCAGCAGCGCGCCGTCGCCTTCGCCGATGCCGAATGTCCGCACCATGTGCGAACGAATGGCCCCTTCCTGCCGCTGCGCCAGAAAGGGCATGACGCAGTCATGCAGCATGGGCAGCAGCTCCGACGGCGGTCCGGGCAGCATGATCACAAGTTTTCCTTCCGGAGTTTCCACAGCGCAGCCCGGAGCCGTGCCCACCGCATTGGCAAAGACCGTGCAGCCCCGGGGCAGCAGGGCCTGCTTGCGCTGATTGACGCCCATGGGACGTGATCCGAAGTATTCCCGCAAACGGGCGAGGCTGTCGGCGTGTTCCTCCAGCGGCGCTCCCGTCACCCGCGCCACGGTTTCCCGGGTCAGATCGTCGTCCGTGGGGCCCAGCCCGCCGGTGGTGACAAGAATATCATTTGCCCGCAGTGCGTCGCGCAACACCCGTTCAAGACGTCCGGCATTGTCGCCCACCACGCAGCTGCCAAAAACATCAATGCCAAGCTCCGCCAGAGCCCGCGCCACATGCGCGGCGTCGCTGTTGATGGTATGCCCCAGCAACAGCTCGGTTCCCACAGCTATGATTTCCGCCTGCATTTCCTCCTCCCTGTTCTTTCGGGATGCTGCGGCGCATTACAGCACAAGGAAGGCCGCGTTGCCAAGCGGCGGCATATGCCCTAGGCTCTTTCCTCACGAGTGATTTTTTTGAAAAAGCTTCCTCCGCCGCCGCGGAAGAATGGCAGAAACGCTTTTTACACCGCGCTGCGGAAAAACCGGTCTCCCTTCGTATTCCCCGGCCTCCGGCATGCCTTTCTTCCACCGCGCGCAGGCTGTCACGTTCTCTGCGGCGCTTTAAAGCATTTTCAGTCCGGGCGACGCTGTGCCGCCGCCTCGCGTTTCAGCTTTTTCAAAGTTGAAACGCTCTATGATCACAAGGGCAGTCTTGCCCCGCAACCTCTTTGCCGCGCCCCGCGCGCATCCGTCTCCGCCATGAACGACACCCCCTCCGGCATTGCCGTCACCCGGGCCGAAAGCGGCCAGAAACTGCTCCAGTGGCTCAAGCGCCGCCTCGATGTTCCTCAGGGCCAACTGCATAAATGGATCAGAACCGGTCAAATCCGTGTAAACGGAGGCCGGGTCAAAGCCTTTGCCACTGTTCAGGAAGGCGACATCATCCGTCTGCCTCCCTTCTGCCGGGATCTGTCCGCAGCGGTATCCCGCCCCGCGCCCGCGGCCCTCCCTCTGCCGCCAATCCTTGCCTGCGAACCCGACGTACTCGTGCTCAACAAGCCCGCCGGGCTGCCCACCCAGTCCGGCAGCGGCCATGACGACAGCGTCGCCGCGCGTCTGGCGGCACAGGAGCCCGGAGCGGTCTTTCATCCCGCCCCGGTACACCGTCTGGATCGGGATACCTCCGGCGTCCTCCTCGCGGGGCGCACCTTCGCAGCTCTGCGCGCCCTTGGCGAAGCTCTGCGCGACCACGCAGCCGTCAAGGAATACATCGCCTGGGTTCAGGGCCGCTGGCCCTGGGCGGACATACGCCTGCTCCGCCATGCCCTGCGCAAGGAAGGCCCCGAAGGACGCGAAAAGATGCGGGCCCATCCCTGGCGCACGCCGCCGCCCGGCAGTAAGGAAGCTCTGCTGCTGGCCCGCCCTCTTCAGATACGCGATCAGGCCAGTCTGCTGCATATCCGGCTGCTGACGGGCCGCACGCATCAGATCCGTGTTCAGATGCAGGCAACCGGCTTCCCGCTCATCGGTGACGGCAAATACGGCGGCCCGGCCGGGGGGCGGCGTCTGCTGCTTCATGCCGTGCGCCTTGTCCTGCCCGACGGCCGCGCCTTTGCCTGCCTGCCGGACTGGTCCGCGCCGTGGAATCTCGCGACGCTGCCGTCTCCCTTCCCGCCGTGCCCGCAGCCGCTGCGCCTGCCCCTGGCCGAAGCACCGCGCTCTGAGGCAAAGCAACGCTATTCGTAGAATGCCGGGGGGAAGGGAAAGCCCTCATCTCTGCTGTCGATGCCCGCAGCTTCCTGCGTCGCAACGGGCACGGCCTGCGGCCGCCTTCGGTCGCTGCCGGCGCGAGAGGGCCCAGCCTTTCCGAAGGAAAGGCGTTCTTGTAATCCTTCCCCTCAGGCCCCCATCCCTTCCCCGGCACGCATTTTCAGGGGGGGGACAGGTACATCAGACATTTCTATTTATTTAAAATAAGTTGTAAATTTGAGACGCTGTGAGTTTCAAGCCATACGGCCTGCGCCGCCGCTTCGCGTTCCGCCTTGTTTCAATGAAAAATGCTCTGCGCGGACATGCCGCTTTCCGCCCAAACGGTCCGGCAACCGGTCATCTTGTTTTTCAAAAAAGAATATGATACACTAGGAAAGGCGTACAAGCCGTGTCCCCTTTCATGACTCCGGGGACAAGAGAACGCACGTCAAAGGAAGACCCATGAGCGCATCCCTGCCAAGCATCGTCCTCGTCGGACGGCCCAATGTGGGCAAATCCACCCTGTTCAATCGTCTGATCCGCAGCAACCGCGCCATCACGCACGACCGTCCCGGCGTCACGCGCGATCGCATGGAAGGCGTCGTGCGGCGCAAAGGCGAGCGTTCCTTCGGCATTGTGGACACGGGCGGCATCACGCTGGACGCCCATGCCGCCGTCACCGAAGGGCCCGAAGGCATTCGCGGTTTCGAGGCCGATATTCTGCGCCAAGCCGAAGCCGCCATGAAGAACGCCTGCGGCGTGGCTTTCGTGGTGGACGGGAGGGACGGCCTGCTGCCGCTGGACGAATACCTTGCGGCGCATGTCCGCCGTCTGGGGCTGCCCACCATCTGCGTGGTCAATAAGGTTGACGGACTGGAGCGCGAAGAGGAAATGCTGGCCGAATTTCACAGCCTCGGCTTTCCGCTGGTGGCTGTTTCCGCCGAGCACGGGCACAATATCCGCGCCCTCATGGACGAACTGGCGGATCTGCTGCCGCCCGAGGAAGAGGATGCGCCCGAACAGGAAGCTCCCCTGCTGCGGCTGGCCATGCTGGGCCGCCCCAATGCGGGCAAGTCATCCATGATCAACGCGCTTGCCGGCGAGGAGCGCATGATCGTCTCCGATGTGGCGGGGACGACCCGCGACAGCGTGGACGTGCGTTTCAGCCGCGACGGGCAGGATTACGTCTTTGTGGACACCGCCGGGGTACGCCGCCGGACCCGCATCACCGACGTGGTGGAAAAGTATTCGGCCAACGCCGCCATCAAGTCCGCCAGCAAGGCCGACGTCACCCTGCTGACGCTGGACGCCACCGAACGCGTCAGCCAGCAGGACAAGCGCCTGATGGATCTGCTCGACACGCGCAAGATTCCTTTCATGGTGCTGATCAACAAATGCGATCTTGTCCCGCCGGACAAGCTCAAGGCCCTGCAGAAGACCGTGGGCGAAATGCTGGCCTTCTGCGGCCACGTGCCGCTGCTCTGCGTTTCCGCGCTGACCCGTAAAAATCTTGCGAAGATTCTTCCGCTGGCGCTGCAAATCAAGCAGGAATGCGGCATCCGCGTCAGTACCGGCCAGCTCAACCGCGCCATGGAAGAAGTGCTGACGCGCCATCAGCCGCCGGTGGTCAAGCGGGCCCGCGCCAAATTTTTCTATCTTACACAGGCCGAAACCGAGCCGCCGACCTTCGTGTTCTTCGTCAGCGATGCCGACCGCGTTCCCGAAAGCTACGCCCGCTATCTCGAACGCGCGCTGCGCCGTATTTTCGGCATTCATCATGCGCCTCTGCGGCTGCGGCTGCGCTCCAGCCACAAAAAGGACAAGGACTAAATTTTCAGCCGACAAGGCCTTTTCGGGGGGAGGGCGCATTTCTGCCGGAATGCAGGGAGCGCCCTTCTCCGGCGCGCATTCTTCGTGGGGAAACGGCGGGAAGCCCGGGCCTTCCGGACCTGCTCCCGAAAATCATGAAGAAAGGAGAACGTCACACGGTGACGGCGCGTTATGCAGTCCTGTCAGGGCCGCTGCCTGCCTTCCGCGGAGAGGTTCTTTCCGCAGCAACGGCATTGACAGAAAGTGCAAAAGCATGCCATGTGAATTGGCTACTCCATACGCGGAGTTCGTCGTGCCGCCCCGCAGAAACAGATGCCCGCGGAACGGCATGCCCCCTGTCAATCTCTCTGGGAGGAGATTATGAAAAAAAGCATCACCTGGATTGCTGCGGCTCTTGTTTCCGTTTCGCTGAGCGCCCCGGCTCTGGCCGCCGATACCATCAAGATCGGCGTGCAGGGCGCGCACTCCGGCGACCTTGCTTCCTACGGCGTGCCGAGCCTCAACGCCGCGAAGATCGTCATTGACGAAATCAACGCCAAGGGCGGCGTGCTGGGCCGCAAGGTCGAGCTGGTGTCTCAGGACGACCAGTGCAAACCCGAACTGGCCACCAACGCCGCGACCAAGCTCATTTCCGACAAGGTCATCGCGGTGATGGGCCCCATCTGTTCCGGCCCCACCAACGCCTCCCTGCCTCTGTTTGAAAGCGCCAGGCTGATCAGCATTTCCCCCACGGCCACCACGCCCGCGCTGACGCTGGAAGGCGCGCATCCGCTCTTCCTCCGCACCGTGGCCAACGACCTTGCCCAGGCGGAACTGACCAGCAGTTATATTTTGAATGTGCTCAAGGCGAAGAAAGTCGCCTATGTGCATGACAACGGCGAATACGGCAAGGGTTTTGCCACCCAGAACCGCACCATCCTTGAAAAGGGCGGCGTGGAAACCGTGCTGTTTGAAGCCATCACGCCCGACGCCGTGGACTTCTCGCCCACCATCCGCAAGCTGCGTCGCGTGAAGCCCGACGTCATCGTTTTCGGCGGCTACCAGCCCGCCGCCTCCAAGCTCGTGCAGCAGATGCGCCGCGACCGCGTGAAGACCACGCTCGTGGGCCCCGACGGCGTGAAGGATGAAACCTTCCTCAAGATGACCGGCAAGGACAGCGAAGGTACGCTGGCCTCCTATCCCAAGGACACCAGCTCGCTGGAAATGTACAAGCATGCCCGCGAAGCCCACATCAAGGTTTTCGGCAGCGAACCCGGCTTCGGCTACTACAATGCCTATGCCGCCATGCAGGCCATTCTGAAGGCTGTTGAAACCTCCGGCGGCACCGATACCGACAAGCTGCTCGAAGCGCTCAAGAAGAATACGGTTGACACCCCTCTGGGCAACCTTTCCTTCAACAAGAACGGCGATGCCGCCGGTCTCGGCCTGTCCATCTATAAGGCCCAGGGCGGCAAGTTTGTGGAAACCGATCACAATATCATCCTGAAGTAGTTCCTGTGCAGGGTGCGGAGAAAACGTTCTCCGCACCCTGTTCCGCGCTCTCCGGGATACAAGCAGCACACGAAACGGCATGGACTTTCAGTACTTCATAGAACTGTTCTTCGGCGGCCTCACCCGCGGCAGCATCTATGCGCTCATTGCGCTGGGCTACACGCTGGTCTACGGCATCATCGAGCTGATCAACTTCGCCCACGGCGAAATCTACATGCTGGGCGCTTTTACCGCGCTACTGATTGCCGGCGTCCTCGGCATCATGGGCTTTCCCGCCGGCGGCATTCTTATCGTCGCCGCGCTGGCTGCCGTGGTCTGGAGCGCGGCCTACGGCTATACGCTTGAAAAGGTGGCCTACAAGCCTCTGCGCGGAGCCCCGCGCCTGTCGCCGCTCATTTCCGCCATCGGCATGTCCATCTTCCTGCAAAACTATGTGCTGCTGGCGCAGACCTCGGACTATGTGCCCTTCCCCCGTCTGCTGCCCGAAATGGAATTTCTTGACGAAATCGGCGTCATGGGTCCCAGCGACTTCCTGATTCTCGTCACCAGCACGCTGGCCATGATCGCCCTTTCGCTCTTTATCCGCTTCACCCGCATGGGCAAGGCCATGCGCGCAACGGCGCAGAATCGCAAAATGGCGCTGCTGCTCGGCATCAATGCGGATCGCATCATCTCCCTGACCTTCATCGTCGGTTCCGCGCTGGCGGCGCTCGGCGGCGTGCTCATTGCCTCGCACATGGGACAGGTCAACTTCGGCATCGGCTTTCTGGCCGGACTCAAGGCCTTTACCGCCGCCGTTCTCGGCGGCATCGGCTCCATCCCCGGCGCCATGGTGGGCGGCCTTGTCCTCGGCATCGCCGAAAGCCTCACCACCGGCTACCTTTCCGGCAACTATGAAGATTCGCTGGCCTTCGGTCTGCTGATTCTCATCCTCATTTTCCGGCCCGACGGCATTCTGGGCAAGGCCAAAGTGCAGAAGGTGTAGCCCCATGATCAACTACTTCGGCAAAGCTCTGCTTGCATCCTGCTGGTTCATGCTCCTGACCCTGCCGGTCATGGGCATACGCCTCAATTCCGTGGATCAAACCGTGGAATGGCAACTGGATCGCGTGGCCATGCTCGGCGTGGCCATCTTCTTCCTGTCCATGCTCTGGAACTGGTGTTTCAGCCGCAAGGCCCGGGGACTGGCGCTCGTCAGCCTGCCCCAGGCCGTCAGCGGCGGCCTGAAGCAGCTTCTCAGCCTGCCGGGCCGCAATGCCCACACCCGCACCGTTTCGCTGGGGATCGTGCTGATCATCATGCTTGCCATGCCCCACGTCAGCTCCTTCTACCAGACCAATATCATGATCTCGGCCCTGCTCTATGTCATGCTGGCGCTGGGTCTGAATATTGCCGTGGGCATCGCCGGACAGCTCGTGCTGGGCTACGTGGCCTTCTATGCAGTGGGCGCCTATACCTACGCGCTGCTCAATCAGGCCTTCGGCATCGGTTTCTGGGCCTGTCTGCCCGTGGGCGGCTTCATGGCCGTGCTCTTCGGGCTGGTGCTGGGCTTCCGCGTGCTGCGTCTGCGCGGCGACTACCTCGCCATCGTCACCCTCGGTTTTGGGGAAATCGTCCGCC
>CAMBWG010000065.1 GCA_945871415.1 uncultured Desulfovibrio sp. | reverse complement strand
CCGCTACAGATGCCCTCCACCAAGGCTACGCCCTCCGCCCCCGCCGCTGATGCAGTGTGTCGCGGGCGTGAAGGCGATCCCGTGCGCCCGTGCCGGGCAGCAGCCGCAGACCGGGGAAGAAGAACAACAACGGCGATAACAACGACGACATGCCCGCCGCCGCAGGCGCAAAAAAAGGATGCCCGCAGATAACGGACATCCCTCATTCAAACGCCGGGGAAGAAAATTTTTTGCCCTTGCGGCAAAAAAACTACCGGAACGCGGCGGGATGCGTAAACGCCCAGTCGCGCTTGCTCACGGGCGCATGACACTCGATGCACTCCTTTTCAAAGGAGGCATCCTTACCGTAGGGGGTGCGATTGGGACCGACCCAGCGGGCCCAGCCCCAGCCGGTGCCGTTGGCGGCAAACTTTTTGCTGTCCTTGTACATGAATTCGGCGTTCAGAAGTTTTCCGGGCACGACGGCGGCGGGCCAGTCTTCCTCATTGGTTTCCGCCCAGGCGACCTTGGCAAGAATGGCGCCGTCAGGCCAGGGAGACGTCTGACCGCTGCGCGCCGCCTTGACGGCAATGTCATTGCCGAGAATAACGCGCATACTTTCCCGATCCAGACGATGGGAAACGGAAATCACGGCCCAGTTTTCAAAGCCTTCGGGAATCTCCAGGCCATTGGGCGCGGGGGCCGTCTTCGGTTCTTCCGCAACGGTCGGAGCCGCGCACAGGCCCAGCAGGCACAGGGCGGACAACAGGGGGACAAACTTCATGGCAAACCTCCAGGGCAGGGGCGCATGCCGTGCGGCAGCGGGAACGAGGCGTCCGGCATGTCGCCGGTTACAGAAATAGTAATTTATACTATTAAGAAAAGGCGCATGCTGTCAAGCCGCACGGGGAGGGAGCCGTACCCATTCACGGCGGAAAGGGGGGCTTCCGCTTGACATATACGGCAGGTACAGGGAGAATGGTCGCCATTGTATACTTGGGAGGCGAATGATGAAAGTAGTACGGGCCGCGACGGCGGGCTTCTGCATGGGCGTCAGTCTGGCATTGCAGCGTCTGGACAGGGCGCTGGAGGAGCAGCCCGCGCGCCCCACGCGCACCCTGGGCCCCATCATTCATAATCCGCAGGTGCTGGCTGATTACGAGCAGCGGGGCGTCTTCTGCATCGAGGGCGCGGAGGATGTGCGCGAAGGCGACCGGGTGGTAATCCGGGCGCACGGCATCCCGCGCGAGCTGGAAGAGGCGGTGCGTTCCCGGGGGGCCGTGGTGGTGGACGCCACCTGCCCCAAGGTCAAGAAGGCGCAGCTTGCCATTGCCCGCGCCACGAAGAACGGGGCGACGCTGCTGCTGTTCGGCGAGGCGGCGCATCCCGAAGTACGCGGGCTGGTTTCCTATGCCTGCGGGGAAGCGCATGTTTTCGGAGACGAAGCCGCCCTTGCGGCGCTGCGTCCCGATCCCGCGCTGCCCTACGTGCTGGCGTCGCAGACGACGCAGCACCGCGGGGCCTTTGAGCATATTGAAGCGGCATTGCGGGAACGGCTGCCGCATCTGGAAGTGCTTTCCACCATTTGCGACGCCACGCGCGAGCGTCAGGACGAGGCGCGCCGCATTGCCGCCGAAGTTGACGCAATGGTGGTGGTGGGCGGCAGAAACAGCGGCAATACGCGCCGTCTGGCCGAGCTGGCCGCGGAAAGCGGCATTCCCGCATGGCATGTGGAAAGCGCCGCTGAATTGCTGCAAAAAAATTTTCGAGAAAAACAGACCGTGGGCCTAACGGCGGGCGCATCCACGCCGAAAAGGCTTATTGATGAAGCTCAGGCATGGCTTGAGGCGATTTAGCGCCGGTTCCGGCTGGATACGCGGCGGATACCGACGTTCATTTCGGAGGCAGTATGGCCCAGACCAATATTTTGCTTGAAGCAGGCACCAACGAGCTGGAAGTCGTCGAATTTTACCTCGACGAGATCCCTCAGGGCGGCGTCGTGCCGTCCGGCTTGCAGCCGGCGCAGGAGCTGGCCGATGCCTACGCAGCGAAAGAAGCGGAAGACAAGGGTGAAAAGCCCGCCGTCTATCGCGGCTATTACGGCGTCAACGTCGCCAAGGTGCTGGAAATCATCCGTATGCCCAAGGTGACGGAACTGCCGGAAGTACAGCACCCCAGCGTCATGGGGGCGTTCAATCTGCGTTCCCGCATTATCCCGCTGGTGGACCTGACCATGTGGCTGGGCAAGGTCGGCTCTCCCACGCCGGACGCAAAAACCATTGTGACGGAATTCAACAACGTCACGACGGCCTTCATGGTTTCCGGCGTGAACCGCATTCACCGCATCAGCTGGGAAGAGGTCGAGCCGCCGAACAAATACGTTGCCGCCGTGACGCAGAGCACCATCGTAGGCGTGGTCAAGCTGGAAGGGCGCATTGTCTTCCTGCTCGATCTGGAAAAGATCGTGGCCAACCTCAATCCCAAGCTGGGTCTCAATCTCAACAGTCTGGGAGACGACTGGGACGCCAGCAAGGGCTATCGCGCCCTGATTTCCGACGACTCCGCCCTGGTGCGGGAAATGCAGCGCGACCTGCTCGAAAAGGCGGGCTTCAAGGTGGTCTCCACCACCAACGGCCGCGAAGCCTGGGAGCAGCTTCTGGACTACAAGCGCAAGGTGGAAGAGGAAGGTCGTCCGCTGGCCGACTTTGTGCAGGTGGTTGTTTCGGACATTGAAATGCCCGTCATGGACGGTCTCAATCTGACGCTGCGCATCAAGGAAGATCCGCTGCTCAAGCATCTTCCCGTACTGCTCTTCTCGTCCCTCATTACCGACAAGCTGCGCCACAAGGGCGAAAGCGTCGGCGCGGACGGCCAGATTTCCAAGCCCGAGGTGGGCAGCCTTGCCCGCCGCGCCGTGGCGCTCATCGAAGCCCGCTTCGACGAGCTCCAGCACACCTACGCGTCTCCGGCGGCACAGGCGCAGGCCGAAGCCGCGGAAGCGGCCGGGCAGCAATAACCTGCCCGCGGACTCAGAACAACAGACGGCCCGCCGGCTCTGCCGACGGGCCGTTTTTTTCGTCTTCCGGGGGGAAGGAAACACCCTTGCGCGCCAGCCGCGACCGAAGGCGGCCGCGGGCCGTGCCCGTTGCGACGAAGGAAGCTACGGGCATCGACAGCAGAGATAAGGGGGTTCCCCTCCCCCAACGACCAAAACCTACATATGCACCACGTTCCCGGAAGCGGCGGGCTTCGGGGCGGCGGAGGGCTGAGCCTGAGCCTGATCCAGGGCGTATTCGCGGGCGGTGCTTTCCAGCGAGGCCTTACCGACCACGCGCCACTGATCGCCCTGCTTCTGCAAGGCCAGCCACGACGTCATCCGGGCGGGGGTCACCACGCGCGCCACGGCGGCCGTGGGAGAAATTTCCCGGACTTCCGCACCCTTCAGGGATTCCGGCACCCACGGGCAGCCGGGCGTGGACGCCGTGCGGCATTCCGCCATCATGGAACCGGTGCTGACGCCCTTTTCGTAGTCCTTCACCAGCTCGCGTTCCACGTCGATGACCTGCCCCAGCAGATCCTGCACGCCGCCCAGTTTGAGGCGGTTGCCCAGAGAATCCAGCATGCTGAGCGCCCGATCCTCCCGGATCATGTTCTGCATTTCGCACTGAGCCATCCGCTTGCTGTCCAGCTGGGACAAAAAGCCCCCGGCATCGTTTTTGTTCAGCGCATCCGCCAGAGCGGTCAGCGTCTTTTGCGGCCCGCTCTCAAAACAGCCGGAAAACAACAGCGCCGACGCCGCCAGCAGGGGCAGACCCGCCCGACGCATCCATGAATTTTTTCGCATTGCCTTCTCCTCTGAAAGCATTTTCAGTTTGAAACGCCGTGCGTTTCAAACCGTACGGCCTGTCGTTTCGCGGAAAAATGCGTTCTATCCGCATACTTCAGGCCGGGCGGCGCTGTGCGCCGCCTCGCGTTCCGCCTTTTTCAAAGGCAAAAAGCTCTGAAGAACAGTCTTTCCAACGGCAGCCGTGGCCCGGCGTAAGCACGCCCGACGCTTTCCCCGGGTCTCCGGGAAGGAACGGGAACCGTCCCCGCATCGGCCGGAGGTGGCCCCGCGTCCGACGAAAGAGCGCACGCCGCCGGAAGCTGCCGCGACAGGAAATCATCATGGCGCAAAGACTCCCGCGGATCAACCGTCGGCGGCCGCCCGGCCGGAGTCTGACGCAGCTCTTTTTTTCCGGGGAGGCTTTTGCTATGGTCGGACAACGGCATGCCCGAAAGGGGCATCCACGGAGGAAGCATGAACGTGATCATCATGTGCGGCGGCAAAGGCACGCGCTTGCGCGAAGAAACCGTCATCAAGCCCAAGCCGATGGTGGAAATCGGCGGTCGGCCGGTGCTGTGGCACATCATGTCCATTTATGCCCGGTATGGCCACAAGGACTTTATTCTGCCGCTGGGCTACAAGGGCGAATACATCAAGCAGTATTTCCACGACTACTACATGCGCAACACCGATTTCACGGTGGATCTGCAAAGCGGCGCGGTCACGCCCCACGGCGGCCTGTGCGAAGACTGGCGCGTCACCATGTGCGACACCGGGCAGGAAACCCAGAAAGGCGGCCGGCTGAAACGCGTGGCCCGGCACATCAAAGGCGACCGCTTCATGGTGACCTACGGCGACGGCGTCGCGGATATTGATATAAACAAGCTCCTTGCCTTCCATGAACAGGCCGGCACCATCGGCACCTTTACCGGCGTGCGCATGCCCTCGCGCTTCGGCACGGTGCGCACCGACGCCGACGGAAAGATTCTGTCCTGGGAAGAAAAGCCCGTGCTGGACGAGTACATCAACTGCGGTTTCTTTGTCTTTGAACGCGCCTTCCTCGACTACCTCACCGAAGACGAGGAATGCGATCTGGAAAAGGAACCTCTGCAACGTCTGGCCGCCGAAGGGCAGCTCTCCATGTACCCGCACCCCGGCCAGTGGCAGTGCATGGACACCCTGCGCGACTCCATCAAGCTCAACGAACTGTGGGACAGCGGCAAGGCCTTCTGGGTCTAGAGGCGTTTTCATAAAGTTTTTCCGGGGGAGGTGGGCCCCCGCCCCCGGCCCCTCCCCCTCCCCCGGCGCGCTTTTATCTGAAAAATGAAAGAAGACGGACACGCCACCGCTTTCCTTAGGGCCTGTTAACACTAATTTTTCTATTAGCCTACACATACCCTTTGAAAGGTGCTTGCCGCATGGCCTGTGTCCCCTCTGAAAAAGCGCGTTGGGGGAAGGATGGGGGGTCCGGGGGGAAGGAAACAGCCCTTGCGCGCCAGCCAAGGGGGTTTCCTTCCCCCCAGAAAAAGACGGAAAAATCTCTGTTCCCGTCCGCCGTAAGACCGCCTTTTCCGGGCGGCTCTTCCTTCCCGACTCAGGCGCGCATTTCCGCCCCTGCGGGCCTCTCTCCGGCGACGCCGGTCATCAGCTTTCAACTCCACAAGGAAAATCCATGTTTGCAGACTGCTACAAAGGGAAACGCGTTTTTCTGACCGGCCATACCGGTTTCAAGGGTTCGTGGCTGTCGGCATGGCTGACGAGCCTCGGCGCGACCGTCTGCGGCTTTGCGGATACCGTGCCCACCGAACCTTCGCACTTCAAGGCAATGGGCCTTGACGGGCACATGCGCGATCTGCGCGGCGATATCCGCGACCGTGACGCCGTTGTGCGCGCCATGTGCGAATTCCGCCCCGACGTGGTCTTTCATCTGGCCGCGCAGGCGCTCGTCCGCAAATCCTACGAAGTGCCCGCCGCCACCTTCGAGGCCAACGTCATGGGCACGCTCAACGTGCTGGAAGCCATGCGCGCCTGCCCCTCGGTACAGGCCGGCGTCTTCATCACGTCCGACAAGTGCTACCGCAACGACGAATGGGTCTGGGGCTATCGGGAAACCGATCACCTCGGCGGCTCCGATCCTTATTCCGCCTCCAAGGGCTGCGCGGAAATCGTGGCGCATTCCTATTTTGACAGCTTTTTCCAGAGCGGCCCGGCCTGCGCCACCACGCGCGCGGGCAACGTCATCGGCGGCGGCGACTGGGCGCTGGATCGCATCGTGCCCGACTGCGCCCGCGCCTGGGCCGCGGGACAGGCCGTGCAGATTCGCAGCCCCTGGGCCACGCGCCCGTGGCAGCTCGTGCTTGAGCCCCTGTCCGGCTATCTCTGGCTCGGCGCGCATCTCATGGGCGCACAGTCCAGCCCCTTCCCCGTGCGCGGCGAAGCCTACAACTTCGGTCCCGCCGCCGACGTGGACAACACCGTTGCCGAAGTGGTCGAGGCTCTGGCCGCCTACTGGCCCGGCTTCCGCAGCGAAATGGACAAGAGCGGGCACGCGGGCATGAAGGAATGCACCCTGCTCAAGCTCTGCTGCGACAAGGCCCTTGCCCACCTGCACTGGAAGGCCACGCTCACCTTTGCCGAAACCATACGCTACACCGCCGAATGGTACCGCGAATTCTACACCGGCAACGGTTCCCCCGCCGCCATTCTCGCGCTGACCCTCAGCCAGATTGCGGACTATACGGCCACCGCCCGCGAACGGGGGCACGCATGGGCGCGCTAACCGACGCCATCCCCGCCGTGCCCGAGGGCTGCACGCCGCTGCCCGTGGCCGGAGCCTGCCTCCAGCCGCTGGCCGTGCGCGAGGCCGCGGGCGGTCCCGTGCTGCACTTTCTGCGGCCGGGCAATCCCCTGCGCCCCGACGCCATAAGCGGCCCCTGCCATGATCCCGCCCTGCGGGTGGGGGAGGTCTACTTCTCCGAAGTCGCCGCCGATACCGTCAAGGGCTGGAAATGCCATACCCGGCAGACGCAGTTCTTTGCCGTGCCCGCCGGGCGCATGCGTCTCGCCCTCTACGACGCGCGACCGGACTCCCCGACGCACGGCACAGGCTGCCGCGTCACCCTCGGCAGACCGGACAACTACGCCCTGCTGCGCGTGCCGGTCGGCGTCTGGTATGCCTTCGGCAGTCTTGATCACGCGCCCGCCCTGCTTTGCAACGGCGCCGACCTTCCCCATGATCCCGAAGAAGGACGGCGACTCCCGCTTGACTCCCCGGACATTCCCTACAGCTGGGAATAAGGCGTTTTGTCCCTGAAAAAGGCAAAGCGCGCAACGACAGGCCGTATGGTTTGAAATATGCGTTGCGCTTCAAACTAAAAATGCTCCAGGCCCCGACAGCACAAGGGGGAGACGGTTCTTCCGCGCACGCGGGGGCCCTCCCCCTTCGTCCATCTCCGCAGGCCGGAGCGGCCCCCTCCACACAACCATCAGTGACAAGGAAATATCATGGCTCAACAGGATTGGCAGCATCGTCTGAAAGACATTGCCGTACAGGCAAAAGAACATCCCGCGGGGGCGGAAATGGCCCTGCGGGATCTGCTGCGCCGCGAAGAAGGCAACGACCTCTGCGCGGCGCTGGCGCATGACATGCTCGGGCGCGTGCTGTTCGCGCTGCAACGCGTCAAGGAAGCGCTGGAAGCTCTGGAACTTTCGGTCACGCTCATGCGCCGGGCCAAGGGCGACGGCTCGCCCATGACCTGCCTTGCCATGCAGAATCTGGCGCACATCTACATGGCGCTGGGCAATATCGACAAGAGCATCGCTCTGGGCCGGCAGGCGCTGGACGGCCTTATCACCTCCTGCGGCGAAGGGCACGGCCTTGTTGCCGGAGCCATGCTCCACCTCTCGGCGGCCTACTATGCGCGCCGCGACTTTGACGAAGCCGAACGACTGCTGCGCGGCGCCAGGGAAATCTGGGAAGCCATGACCCCCGTGCCGCCGGAGCTGGGCACCTGCCTGAACAATCTTGGCCGCATCGAGGAAGAACGCGGGCACTTTGCCGAAGGCATCGCCCTGCACCGGCAGGCCGTGGATCTGCGTACCCGGCTGCTGGGCGATCACGGCGACACGGCCTTTTCCCTCGGAAATCTGGGCGTTGCGCTGGCCTCCGACGGCGACTGGCAGGAAGCCGCCGAAACGCTGGAAAAAGCCGTGGCCATGTATGAAAAGCTGGGCCTCGGAGAGTCCGAGCTGGCCCGGGGCTACCGTGGCAACCTTGAGGTCTGCCGGAAAAAGCTGGCGGAAAACGACGCATAAACCGTTTCGCCTTTTTCAAAGATGAAACGCTCTGGACGGCGTCCCCGTCTCTCTCCCGCGACAGCACGCAAAAGGGAGCTTTCAGGCTCCCTTTTTTCATTTTCAGCAAATTGCCCATACAGGGCGCGTGAAAGCTGCCGATAACAAAAAAAGGAATTGCAAGGAGAGCATCATGCCGGACACCGTCAGGCCCCCGCAGCGAAAAAAGACGCCCCGCCGCTACGATTCGCCCCTGCGGGCCGAGCAGGCGCGTCAGACGCGTCTGCGCATTCTCGACGCCGCGCGGGAAGTCCTCAAACAGGAGGGCTTTGCGCGCGTCACGCTCGACACCATCGCCCGTGCCGCGGGCGTTTCCGTGCAAACCGTTCTGGCAAACTTCGGCAACAAGGCCGGTCTGTTTGAAGCCCTGATGCACCGCGATATGGAAAGCGATTTCAGCGGCATTGTCGAGGCCGTGCGCGCCGAAGACGACATCTGCCGGAAATTGCGCCTTACCGCCGACTTCTTTACCCGCATCCACGAGGAACACGCTCCGCGCGGCAGCGGCGCGCTCCTGCCCGAACCTCTGGGCGGCTCCGTGGAGCTGCGCCGCCTGCTTCAGGAACGGGCCGTCTACCTCCGGGCTCTGGCCGAAGAACTCATTTCCGGCGTCACCCTGCGCGACGACCTGACGCTCGACAAGGTCGTCGCTCTGCTCGAAGTCTACTCGGGCCCGCCCCTCTACATGATTCTTGTGCGCTACTACGGCTGGACCAGCGACGAGTTCCGCCGCTGGCTGGGCACAGCCCTGATCGACGCCCTGCTTCCCCCGGAAGCCCGCCGGTATTGAAAAAGGTAAGACGCCCTGGTCGTAGTGAGCCGATGTCGCTCTGTGCATTGTGGCTGCTGCCCGGCGCGGGCGGCAGGTCGCCTGCCCGGCGCGGGGCATGGGGTGAGAGGGGAAGATTCCCCTCTACACCCCCTGCACCCCCGTACTCCCCTTTGTGCGGGAACGCGAAATTTGTCTCTTGAGTTGGGCTGTACCCCGTCCGCCGCGTGTCGCGTGGGGCATCGGCGCGAACCTTCCCCGGCCTGTGGCCGGGGTGATGTCCGCGCCTG
>CAMBWG010000064.1 GCA_945871415.1 uncultured Desulfovibrio sp. | reverse complement strand
TTTTTTGAGCAAGCCCTCTGTTAACTTTCTGAGTACAATCTGCCGGAAACCCCTCCCGCGCGAGCGGAGGGGTTTCCCTTCCCCCCAACCAATACAGCTCCTCAGGCATTGCCGTAGAAGGGCGGAAGGAGTTTTTCCGGGCTGCGGCCGATGCGGTATATCTGCACGGTATACGCGCCCTTGCCGCCGCAGAGGGGGCAGGCGTCGGTCATGAGCAGGCAGCTTGCGTCCAGTTCCAGCGGATCGATGCCCGCGGCCTCAAGAAGCCGGGCTGTGCGGTTGCCTTCCCACATGACGGGCGCGCCACAGCGGCTGCATTCGACATAGAGCAAATCAACGTCAAAGGGGCGCACTTCGGGCAGAAGAGGAACCTCTATGGCTCCCTTTTCCGGATCCCGGCGCAGCCTGTGATGGCGGGGCAGGGGATGGCGTTTGCCGTAGGGGCGGATACCGCTCTTGCGCGGTGTGGTTCCGGCGGCTACACTGCCGCTATGAATGCGTCGTCTCGTCATATTCGTCTCTTGCCGCCTGAGTTGTGTAATCAAATTGCCGCGGGGGAGGTCGTAGAACGTCCTGCCAGCGTCGTCAAGGAGCTGGTGGAAAACAGCCTGGATGCCGGAGCGGACATGATTGATGTCCGGCTTGATAACGGCGGTCAGGGGCTGATCCGGGTGCAGGACAACGGTACGGGTATTGCCCGGGAGGAAATGTCGCTGGCCGTGACGCGGCATGCTACCAGCAAGATTGCCAGTCTGGAAGACCTGGAGCGGATACGGTCCTACGGTTTTCGCGGCGAGGCCCTGCCCAGCATTGCCTCTGTTTCGCGTTTTTCGCTGACCTCCGCAGCGCGGACGGCAGACGGCGGCGACGCGGAAGCCTGGCATATGGAGCTGGAGTTCGGTCGTTGTGTCAGCGAAGGGCCCGCTGCGCTCCATCGGGGTACCGTCATTGAGGTGCGGGACCTGTTTGCCAATGTTCCGGCCCGTCTCAAGTTTTTAAAGACTCCGGCCACGGAATTCAAGCGCGCGCAGGAGTGGCTGACCCGTCTTGCGCTGGCACGACCGAAAGTTGGCTTTCGGCTGGCGTCGGGCTCGGCATCCGGCTGTGAGCGCGAATGCCTGCGTTTCCTGCCGGGGCAGGATGTGCGGACGCGCCTCGGCGTCATCTGGCCGGAGCTGATTATGGAGGCGCTGCGGCCTTTTGACGGGGAGCGGCACGGCGTCCGGGCCCACGGTTTTGCGGCTCTCCCCGAAGTGGCCCAGCTGCGCGGGGATCGCATACTGTTGTACGTCAACGGGCGCATCGTGTCGGACAAGCGTCTGCTTGCGGCCGTGCGCGAGGCCTACAAGGGCCGTCTGACAAGCCGGGATTATCCGCAGGTCATTCTCTTTGTGGAGATGGACGCCGCCGAGGTGGATGTCAATGTGCATCCCGCCAAATCCGAAGTGCGTTTCCGTGATGAATCCGCAGTCTTTTCCGCCGTACTGCATGCGGTGCAGAGCGCCCTGACCACGCCGCTGGAGGCGTCGCTGGGCGACAGGGCTCCCGCAGTGGACGCGCATCCTGTCGAAGTGCCGCAGGCAAGTCTGCTGCCGCCCCGGCCCCGCGGTTTCTGGGGCACGGTGGATCATGCGCCCATTATGGCGGATCGTTTTGCGCGAAGCGACGCGCCGGATGGCGATGTCTGGGAAGTACGGCAGCCGGCGCCGCGACCGCAACCGGATGAGGACGATGGCGCAATGACCGCGCCTCCGCCGTTCCGTTCCGGCCTGGCCGAAGCGCCAGCAGCCTTCGGAGAAAGCGCATTGCCGCCGCAGGTGGAAACGCCCGTTCCGCCGTCTGCGCGTCCCGCAAAGGATGTTTCCCCGGCGGTCTCCGTTACGGCGTCGCCTGTTGCGGAGGCGGCTGTTGCGGAGGCGGTTACGGAAGCGCCCGCGCCCGTTTCTATTCAGGAGGGGGACGCAACGCCGTTGCGGATAGGGGCGTTCTGCTATCTCGGGCAGGTGGCGGACACGTATCTGGTCGTAAGGGATCGCGAGGGCGCATTGCTGCTCATAGATCAGCACGCCGCGCACGAACGGGTGCTGTATGCCCGGCTGCGGCGTGGCGCATTCAGCGGCACGGGACAGTGTCTGGCTCTGCCGCTGGAACTTGCGCTGCATCCCGCCGAGCAGGAGCGCGCCTATGCTCTTCAGGAAACGCTGGCACATATGGGCTTCGACGTGGAACTGTCACAGGGTGCGCTGCTGGCGCGCAGTATTCCGCCGAGCCTGAACAGGGCCGAGGCGCGCGATTTCCTGCGCGAGGCGCTGGCCGGACGCAAGGATGATCTGGCCGGCATGTTCATTTCTCTGTCCTGCAAGGGCGCCATCAAGGCCGGGCAGCGTCTCGCTCCCGACGAAGCCGCCGGGCTTCTGCAGCAATGGCTGGAAACACCGGAGAGAGACTACTGCCCGCATGGCCGCCCGGCTGTCCTGCGCTGGGATGCCGGAGCTCTGGAGCGCCTTTTCAAGCGCAGGCAGTAGGGCGCGGGGCGGCGCTGTGCCGCCGCCTCGCGTTTCACCTTTTTCAAAATTGAAACGCTCTAATCCTTTTCGTCTTCATAGGCCGGCCAGGTCGGCCATTCCTTTTTCAGCCATTCGGGATCCCCGGCTTCCACATCCTTGAGCCAGCCGTCAATCTGCCGGTTGACTTCGGGCAGCATCTTTGCCCGGCGGCGCCGCTGCTGTTCGAGAACGCGCTGATAGTTTTCCTGATAGACGGCGAACAGTTCCTCCGCCAGCGCCTTTCCTCTTGTCTCGTCAATGCCGAGTAAGGCTGCTTTTTTCTCCAGACGCTGCACAGTCCATAAAAGGGCGGGATCGGCGCGCAGGCCGGTGGGGACGCCGCGAGGCAGGCGTCTGCTGAGTTTTCCCAGCGCCCGCAAGGTTTCGATCGACGGGGTTCGGGGTTCTGGGGCATAGTACGAAGAAGCATTTTCCTGGAGAGCATCTCTTTCTATCGGCAGACGGTTCCCGGCCAGCGCCATGGCATAGCCCCGCGTCGGATTGAGTCTGTCCAGCATGATACCCTTCGGGATTGCCGACCCCGCCATGTTGTAGGCATATATGTGCGCCCAGGTGACCCAGGCAAAAGCCCGCCCCCGCAGGGCGCATTCCCGCATGAGCTCGCGGTAAAGTGTCCGGCGATCGGGGGCTCCGGCGACAGGCTCTCTGATTCCGGCATCGAGGAAGGGGACAGCCAGAACGAACATATCGCGCGGTTCGCCCAGAAGACCCTTGATAGACGGAGGGATTCGCCTGTTTTCCTCGCCGTAGGCCCAGCCCGGACGGGTCAGAGCATCCGCCAGACGCCACCAGAAAAAGCGCGAGGGCGAATTTTCGGGAAGGCGGCGGCTTATGGTCAGCATGGCTGCGGGATTCCCTTCCCGTGCCCTGCGTATCAGGGCGGAGAAGGTACTGTAGCTGCCGCGTTTTCCCAGAGAGAACAGCGGTTCGGCAATGACGGGCTGCGGGAAGGTGGAGGGATCGAAAGAAAGTATTTCGTCTTTGGAGAATTGGGGCTGCTCCAGCGCGGCGGTGGCGACGGAGGCGGCATAGCAGTTGTTGTATTCCGCAAGCGGAGGCGTGCCGTAGAAGAGCGGGGCGTCTCCGGCAGCGGGAACGAGGGATTTGCAGCGCAGTTTCCAGATATCCGGCAGAGGGGAAAGTCCGGCGGGGTGGCGCGGCAGCAGCATTTCCTCGGCCTCGGCGTGCAGAGCCGCCTTTCCCGGCGGCATCACAGGGGCGGGCGGTGCGGGAATGTTCTTCGGGACGCAGACGGCCAGCGGCCCCCGGGCATCGGCGTCATACCAGAGCGTAAAGCCGTCCTTTACGTTGACCACCCGGCCTTCGTCGCCGTCCTTATTCGTTTCTCTGGCCCAATAGGAATAGATATGACGCTGCTCGAAGTCGCCGGGCCATCCGGCGAACAGGGCCGCGCCGTAGCCGTTGATGCGATTGTTCGACACCAGTTGCAGCAGGGTTGCCGGAGGCAGAGCGTTTTCCGTCGTCCCTTCGCCCTGCTGTGCGGCGGGGCGGAACGTGGCGCAGTAGCGCTCCGCTTCCTCCCGGGAGGCAACCTGACGCGGCGGGGCGGAAAACAGAGATAGCGGCCCGTCGCCAAAGGTAAAGGTGGTCCGGGCGGTAATGGTTTGCCCTTCTTCGTCCCTATCTTCCGAGGCGATACGCAGTCTGGCCATGACGGTGACGGTGCGCGAACCCACGGTATCCGTCAGGAAGACCGTCGTATCGCGGGGAAATCCGTCGGAGCCGGTCTGCAGGGAGAAGGGCGTTTCGCCCCAGAGCAGGCCGCTCCCGTCGTGTCTGTCCCCGTTCCAGGCGACGATGTTGTCGTGCAGGTCGGCTGTCTGAATCCACCAGACGATATTGCCGTCTATGGGCAGGCTTCTGCCTTCCGCATCCACGGCGGTCGCGCTGAGGCGGGCCGTGGTCCAGCCCCTGTCGGTAAAGTCTTCGGCATAATTGCCGGAAACCGTCAGCGTGAGCGTGCCCGGGCTTTTTCCCTCGCCGCAGCCCGGCAGGCCGCAGGTCAGCGCGAGGCAGAGCGCCATCGTCCAGAGTTGTTTCATAGCAGATCGTCCTGATAGGGGGTAGAGCGTTTTTCCTTTGAAAAAGATAGAACTCGAGGCGGCGGCACAGGCCGCCCGGCCCGAAGAGAGCGGAAATCGCGCTTTTTCCGTAAAAAGACAGACCGTATGGTTTGAAACGCACAGCGTTTCAAACTGAAAATGTTTTATGTCGTGCGGTGTTACTCTTCATAGGCCGGATAGGTCGGCCATTTTTTCTTCAGCCATTTGGGATCCCGGGTTTCCATGTCCTTGAGCCAGCAGTCAATCTGCCGGTTGACTTCGGGAAGCATTTTTGCCCGGTGGCGTCGCTGCCGTTCAAGTGTACGCTGATAGTTTTCCTGATAGACGGCGAGCAGTTCT
The DNA here is from genome assembly GCA_945871415.1 of uncultured Desulfovibrio sp. Lineage (GTDB taxonomy): Bacteria > Desulfobacterota > Desulfovibrionia > Desulfovibrionales > Desulfovibrionaceae > Desulfovibrio. The sequence continues at coordinate 4,264 of CAMBWG010000064.1, read as the reverse complement.
TCCGCCAGAGCCTGTGCCTTTGCCTTGTCAATGCCGAGTTCACCGGCGTTTTTTTCGAGAGTCTCTGCCGTTGTTTCAATGGCGGCATCAATGGGCAGTGTCTGGGGAAGACCGTAAGGCAGACGTTTGTCGAGCTTCCACCACCCCCTGAAAAGGGAAGTATTGTTATCCCGGCTGTCATCTGCCTCTCGCAGCAGGCGTTTTCCGGCCAGCGCCATGGCATAGCCCCGCGTCGGATTAATCTTGTCCAGAATGACGCCCTTCGGGATTATCGAATTTGCAACGTTATAGGCATACATGTGCGCCCAGGAATCCCAGGCAAAAATCAGTCCGCGCAGAGCGCATTCGCGCATGAGCTCCCGGTATAACCGCCTGCGGTCGGGGGCTCCCGCGACAGGAGTCCTGATCGCTTCATCAAGGAAAGGAACGCCCAGTACGAACATATCGCGAGGATAGCCCAGAAGATCCTGGAGCGACGGATCTATGCTCTCTCCGTTTTCTTCAACGTAAGACCAGCCCGGACTGGTCATGCTGTCCGCCAGACGCCACCAGAAAAAGCGTGTGGGCGAATTTTCGGGGAGGCTGTGGCTTATGGCCAGCATGGCTTTGGGGTTTCCTGCCCGTGCCCTGTGTATCAGGTAGGGAATGGGGCTGCTCCAGCTGAACTTGCCTTTTCCCAGAAGAAACAGCGGTTCGGAAATGACGGGCTGCGGGAAGGTGGAGGGATCGAAAGAGAGTATTTCGTCTTTGGAGAATTTTGGTTTTTTCAGAGAGGAAGAGGCGACCGTTACGGAATAGCAGTTGTTGTATTCCGCAAGCGGGGGCGTCCCGTAGCAGAGGGGGGCGTCTTCAGCGTCGGGAACGACGGGATCACAGCGCAGTTTCCAGATATCCGGCAGGGGAGAAAGGCCGTCAAGGCGTTGCGGGAGCAGCATTTCTTCCGCTTCGGCCCGCAGGGCCGCTTTTTCCGGCGACATCTCGGGCGCGGGCGGGGCGGGAGTGTTCTTCGGAACGCAGACCGCCAGCGGCCCCGGCACCCCGGCGTCGTACCAGAGCGCAAGACCGTCCTTCACGTTGACCACCCGTCCTTCACCGCTCTGATTCGTTTCTCTGGCCCAATAGGAATATATATGCCGCTCCTCGAAATCGCCGGGCCATCCGGCGGCCAGAGCCGCGCCGTAGCCGTTGATGCGATTGTTTGACACCAGCTGCAGCAGGGTTGCCGGGGGCAGAGTATTTTCCGTCGTCCTCCCGTCCTGCTGTGCGGCGGGATGGATGGTGGCGCAGTAGCGTTCCGCCTCCTCCCGGGAGGCAACCTGGCACGGCGGGGCGGAAAAGAGGGATAATGGCCCGTCGCCAAAGGTAAAGGTAGTCTGGGCGACAATGAATCTCCAGCCTTTGCGCGTATCTTCCGGCGGCATGGGGATTCTCAGTTTTGCCATGACGGTAACGGTACGCGACCCCACGGTATCCGTCAGAAAGGCCGTCGCATCGCGGGGAAACTCGTCCTGGCCGGTCTGCCGGGAGAAGGGTGATTCGCCCCAGATCAGACCGCTTCCGTCGTGCCTGTCCCCGTTCCAGGCGACGACCTTGTCGTGAATGTCGGCCGTCTGAACCCACCACACGATATTGCCTTCTACAGGCAGACTTTTGCCTTCCGCATCCACGGCGCTTGCGGTGAGGCGGGCCGTAGCCCAGCCCCCGGCGGTAAAGTCCCCGGCATAATTGCCGGAAACAGTCAGCGTGAGCGTGCCCGGGCTTTTTTCCTCATCATCGCAGCCCGAGAGTGCGCAAAGCAGCAAAAGGGAAAGCGCTATACTCCGAAAACATTTCATGATGTCGCTTCTCCTGACGGGATGAAAAAAGGCGTCTGCGGAAATTCCGACTGTATCGACATGGAGATATTTGCTGTATGACAGAGGCGATTTTTATCCGGCAGCGTAGCTTACTGATGAAATATTTGTCAATATTATCTATGGTATATTGAGGTAATCTTTAAAAAGAACGGGGAAGGAAAAGCCGGCGGCTTTCCCTTCCCCTCCGCAATGCGGACGTGACGTCGCGGAAACGACGCGACGGTCTTAGAGCATTTTCAGTTCAGACCATGCGGCCTGTCGTTTTGCGGAAAAAATGCGTTTTTTTCCGCTCAGTTCGGGCCGGGCGGCGCTGTGCCGCCGCCTCGCGTTTCGTCTTTTTCAAAAGCAAAGCGCTCTAGCCTTTCTTTTCCTGTTTGGCCCAGCTGTCACGCAGGGTGGCGGTGCGGTTATAGACGGGCAGGGCGTCCGTGCTGTCCTTGTCCTTGCAGAAATAGCCGAGGCGCTCGAACTGCACGGTCTGGCCTACGGGCGCCGTGGCCAGAGCGGGTTCGAGGCAGGCGTCTATTTCGCGCAGGGAGTCGGGGTTGAGCGCATCCAGGAAGGTCTGTCCTTCCGGCATGGCGTTGGGATTCTCCGCCGCAAAGAGGTGCTCGTAGAGGCGTACCCGGGCGGGCACGGCATGAGCGGCGGAAACCCAGTGGATGGTGCCCTTGACCTTGCGGCCGTCGGGGCTCTGTCCGCCCCTGCTTTCCGGGTCATAGACGCAGCGCAGTTCCGTCACGTTGCCGTCGGCATCGGTGACGACATCCTTGCAGGTGATGAAGTAGGCGTAACGCAGGCGGACTTCCGCGCCGGGGGCCAGCCGGTGGAATTTTTTGGGCGGATCAAGGCGGAAGTCGTCGCGCTCAATATACAGCACCCGGCTGAAAGGCACGCTGCGGGAACCGTAGGAAGCATCTTCGGGATGGTAGGGCATCTCGAAGGTTTCCGTCTGATCTTCGGGGTAGTTTTCGATAACGACCCTGATCGGGTCCAGCACGGCCATGACGCGGGGGGCTACGGCGTTGAGGCGTTCGCGGATGCAGAATTCCAGCATGGCATATTCCACGGTGGAATCGGTGCGGGCCACGCCGATACGGGAGCAGAACTCGCGCAGGGCTTCCGGCGGCACACCGCGGCGGCGCAGACCGCTCAGGGTGGGCATGCGTGGGTCATCCCAGCCGCGCACGTGCCCTTCCTTGACAAGCTGGATGAGCTTGCGCTTGGACAGGACGGTGTGAGTCAGACCAAGGCGGGCAAACTCAATCTGCTGAGGATGGTAGAGGCCCAGCGTGTCCAGAATCCAGTCGTACAGTTCCCGGTTGTTGTCGAATTCCAGCGTACACAGAGAATGCGTGATCCCCTCGATGGAGTCGGACAGGCAGTGCGTGAAATCATACATGGGATAGATGCACCACGTGTCGCCGGTACGGTGATGATGCGCATGGCGGATGCGGTACAGCGTGGGATCGCGCATGATGATGTTGGGAGAAGCCATGTCGATCTTGGCGCGCAGGACATGCGCGCCGTCGGGAAATTCTCCGGCCTTCATGCGGCGGAAAAGATCAAGATTTTCTTCCACGCTGCGGTTGCGCCAGGGGCTTTCCCTGCCGGGACGCGTGAGCGTGCCGCGGTATTCGCGGATTTCGTCCGCGCTGAGATCGTCCACATAGGCACGGCCCATTTTAATGAGCTGCTCGGCATATTCGTAGAGCCGATCAAAGTAGTTGGAAGCGTAAAATTCGCGATCGCCCCAGTCGCCGCCGAGCCAGCGCACGTCCTCGCGGATGGAGTCAACGTATTCCGTATCTTCCTTGGTGGGGTTGGTATCGTCGAAACGCAGATTGCACAGGCCGCCGAATTCGCGCGCCACGCCGAAGTTCAGGCAGATGGATTTGGCGTGCCCCAGATGCAGATAGCCGTTGGGCTCCGGGGGAAAGCGGGTGTGCACCTGACCGTTGAAACGCCCGGAGGCGTTGTCGTCCATGATGCGGGCGCGGACGAAGTCCACGCTCGGCTTGCTGTTTTCAGTCGTGGGGGCAGTCATCGCTGCTTCCTGCGTATCGCTCATGGGGCTGTCTCCCTCCATCCGGCGCAGAGCGCCTTGAAATCGAAGAATTGCGACATGAAAGCCGCTGATGAACGGAAAAATCTATGCTATGTCGTGCCCGCGGTCAACGCACGAACGGGCGGCGATCTTTTTTACAGAATTTTCTTGACAGAAAGAGTCTCCATGCGTAGAGTCCATTTCTGCGTTCGGCTGTGCAGAGAAAAGGACGGCCGAAGTGGAGAGGTGTCCGAGTCGGCCGAAGGAGCTCGCCTGCTAAGCGGGTATACGGTGTTGAGCTGTATCGAGGGTTCAAATCCCTCCCTCTCCGCCACTAAAAATGAAGAAATTCTGTACTGCG
>CAMBWG010000063.1 GCA_945871415.1 uncultured Desulfovibrio sp. | reverse complement strand
CCCTCTCGCGCCGGCAGCGACCGAATGGCGGCCGCGGGCCGTGCCCGTTGCGACGAAGGAAGCTGCGGGCATCGACAGCAGAGATGAGGGGTTTCCCTTCCCCCCAAAAAAACAGCTTACGAATAATGGTAACAGGCCCTAAGCGGCGGGTTCCGCCGGCGCGGCTTCCTCGTCTTCTTCGGCATAGTCGTGTCCGAGCCAGCGCAGGAGAACCCAGCGCAGCCACTCCACGGTGGCGTCGTCGTCAACGAAGGCGGCATCGAGACTGCTGTCGTCATGAAAGACCAGCTTCAGCCTCCGGGCGCGCAGGAGATGCCTGCGGTGGGCGGAGGCAACGTCGCGGACGGCGGCGCGGGCAATACGGCGCGTGCGCCAGAAGAAGAGACGGCGGCGGCAGATGACAAGGGCCTCGGCCTCAAAGAGCAGCATGTCGCGGCGCAGCAGCCCGTAGAACGTGAAGACAAGGAGAACGACAATCAGAGTCAGCAGCAGGAGCGTCAAGGTGCCGAGCGTGATGCCGCCGGGCAGGGGGGTGCTGCTGTCGGCAAAGAAATCCAGCCAGAAAACATAGCAGGTCAGCAGAACCAGAATCCCCAGCGCAACACGGGCGGCAAGGCGGCTGCGGTTGCACTCCAGCAGGCAGGGAAGGGGGCCCCCCGGCGTGAGGCGCATGGCGCGGCAGAGGGGGGCGAACAGGGGGGCGTCGGCTTCCAGCATGGCCATGCCGTGCGAGAGGAGAAAACGCTGCTGCCCGCGCAAAAAACGCACGAAAAGCAGCATGCGGTGTCTGATTCGCTGTTGTTCCTCGCGGAGACGTGGGGATTGGAGAGGCTCGCTCATGGGGATCGAGGGGAAAGCTCCCTGCCGGGAACGCGGGCCGGAGGTTTCCGGCGTGCCACGCGCGGGGCGTCAGGGGAGGCGGTGGGGCCGCGTCTCCGGGCGCGTGCGTTCGCCGGAGCGGGCCGGATATATCTGGAGCATTTTCAGTTTGAAATGTTTCGCATTTCCAATCATACGGCCCGTCGTTTCGCGGAAAAAAGCGCGGTTTTTCCGTTCAGTTCGGGCCGGGCGGCGCTGTGCCCGCCGCCTCGCGTTCCGCCTTTTTCAAGGGAGGAACGCTCTGCAGGGTCGCGGAATGATAGCGGCTTTCGCCATGCACTTCAAGCGGGCCAGCCGGCGCAAAAAAGGGGGGCCGGGCCCCCCTTTGTGATATTTTCGATGCTGTGGCGCTATGCCTGTTCCTTTTCCGGCTTGTCCACAAAATCGCCTTCCAGGCGGGAGACGACCAGAGCGCCGAGGCTGTCGCCAAGCACGTTCATGGGCGTACGGGCCATGTCCAGGATGCGGTCGATACCGGCGATGAGGGCGACGCCTTCCAGCGGCATGCCCACCTGCACGAAGATGATGCTCATCATGATGAGGCCCGCGCCGGGCACGCCCATGGTGCCCACGGCAGCCAGAATGGACATGAGAATGACGGTGAGCTGGGTGTCGAAGGGCATGGGAATGCCGAAGACTTCAGCCACGAAGATGGTATTGATGCCCATGTACAGGGCCGTACCGTTCATGTTGATGGTATTGCCCAGCGGGATGCCGAAGCTGGCCACAGTGCGGGAAGCGCCCAGCTCTTCGGCGCAGCGCATGTTGGAGGGCAGCGCGGCGGCGCTGGAGCAGGTGGTGAAGCCGATCATGAAGGGTTCAAGCATGCCCTTGACAAAGCGCTTGACGGGAATCCGCACAATGAACTTCACCAGCGGCAGGAACATGCAGCAGAAGAGGATGGCGCAGCCCAGATACATGATGACAATGACCTTGCCCAGCGGCAGCAGCACGGAAAGGCCGTGCTTGGTCACGGTGTAGGCCATGAGGCCGAAAACGCCGATGGGCGCGTACATCATGACAAAGCCCGTCACCTTGACCATGGCTTCGCCGCAGGCGTCAAAGAAGCGGTGCAGATGGCGGCCGCTCTCGCCCAGGGCGCTGATGCCGAAGCCGAAGATGATGGCGAAGATGATGATTTGCAGCATGTTCCCCTTGGCCATGGCTTCCACGGGATTGATGGGGATCAGGTTCATCATGGTGTCGCTGAGGGCGGGCGGCGTCACCTGCTTGGCCTGCAGGCCTTCGGTGGAGAGGTTCAGACCTGCGCCGGGGTGCATGATGTTGGCAAGCAGAAGACCGATGGCCACGGACGCCATGGTCGTCAGCAGGTAATAGAGCATGGTCTTGACGGCGACGCGGCCCAGCTTGGCCGTGTCGCTGATGCCCGCGGCCCCGGCCACGAGCGTGGCAAAGACCAGCGGCACAACGACCATGCGAATGAGGCGGATGAAGATGTCGCCCAGAAATTTGGTGATATCGGTGACGATGGGCGTGTTCTGGGCCAGAATGCCCACGACGATACCGGCGATCATGCCGATGGCCATTTGCAGCGGCAGGCTTGCTTTCACCTTAGCCATAATCTCTCCTCCAGGGTGGCGGTTGCTGTTGCGCGGTTCCGACTCAGCCGCGGGCCGGCTGCGGGAAGGACGAGTCGCCCTCTCGTCCGTGGCTTCCCGCGGCGCGGATGCCCGCCGGCGGATTCAGAAGTTCCCTTTCCTCAAGATACGTCAGTACGGCACGCACGCAATGCTCCGGCGGGAAATGGGCCGTATCCAGCTCCAGTTCGGGATGCTCCGGGGCCTCATAAGGAGAGTCTATGCCGGTAAACTGGCGGATTTCTCCGCGCCGTGCCCGACGGTAGAGCCCCTTGGGATCGCGTTGTTCGACCAGTTCCAGCGGCGCGTTGACGTAAATCTCCACAAAACGGCCCGGTGCAAACAGCGACCGGGCCAGAGCCCGTTCCGAGCGGAAGGGCGAAATAAAGGCGGTAAGGACAATCAGCCCCGCCTCGGTCATGAGACGGGCCGTTTCCGCCACACGACGGATGTTTTCCGTGCGGTCGGCATCCGAAAAACCCAGATCGCGGCACAGACGGCGGCGCATGTTGTCGCCGTCCAGTACAAAGGTATGATGCCCGCGTTCGTACAGGGCCGCGTCCACCAGCGTGGAAAGGGTGGACTTGCCCGCGCCGGAAAGGCCGGTAAACCAGAGCACACAGGGTTGCTGTGCTTTGAGGGCGGCCCGCTGCCCCGGGCTGACGAGCGTATGGTGCGGCGTGATGTTGGAACTCATGATCTTGCCTGATGGCCGGCCTCGCCCAGGGCCCAGAGAGCGCCGTTGGGAGCGTCGGGAAAGACTTTGGTACCGTAGCTGATGGCCGTGCTCCGTATGGTCATGGCGGGCCACGGACCGAAGTCCGCGTTCAGAGCCTTGAGCAGAGCCGCCGCGGTAGGGGTGACCGTTTCTCCTCTTCCGGCAAAGGCGCAGACCGGCACGTTCTCCAGCAGGCGGAGTACCGCCGGAGCGGGGACGGCAATCCGGCCGTGAGCGCAATGCACAAAGCCGTCGGCCAGCGGCAGCGGCCCGCAGACAAGATGAGCCGCATCCAGTTCCACGAACAGGCGGCAGACCAGGCAGGTGTCCAGAATGCTGTCCAGCGCGCCTACTTCATGGAAGGACACGTTTTCGGGCGCGATTCCGTGGACGGCCCCTTCCGCTTCGGCCAGCAGGCGGAAGGCGCGTGCGGCGGCTTCCTTTGCCCTCTCCGGCATGCGGGAAGCGTCGATGATGGTCAGAATATCCGCCAGCGTGCGGTGCTCGTGCTCGTGCGGCAGATCAATCTGACAGCCGAATCCCGCCACATGATTGACGGAGCGGGGCTCCAGCCGCACACAGCCCTGAAGCGCGGGCAGGTTCAGCTCTTCCGTCAGGGCGGCGAGCCGCGCATTGTCCAGACCGGCCAGCGCGGCCAGTCCCGCCAGCATGATATCGCCGGAGAGACCGGAGGCGGGACGTACTGTGATGATGCGCGCGGCAGCATCGTGACTGCCGTGATGTTCCCCGGGGTGCGGATGGTCGTGGGCGTCGTGGCTGTGGCGTGTCATGGATGTCTTCCTTGTACGTTCAGTGATGCCGGCCGTAACAAAACCGGCGGATTGTTGTACGCCGCCGGTCGCATTCGGTCAATGTTGCCGTGCTTCCCAGGGGCAGGAGCAGCGCAGGCCTTCGGCGGCAAGGCGTCCGTCCATATAAAGGGAGAGCGCGGCAACGGCTCTGTCGCAGACGGGGAATGTCGGAATATTGCGTTCGCGCAGGGCGCGGCGCAGGGGTTCGAACTGAACGCCGCCGTCCACAATGGCCACCAGCGGTTTGGTGGCCGTGCGGCGCAGGCTTTCCAGCCGGGTAAGAATGCCGTCGGGAGAGTCCATGCGGAACTGTTCTTCGTCGCTGTCGGCAAGAGAATGGGTGACGGGCGACAGCGGATCAAGGCCGATGGCCACGGCGTCAATGGTATCGTCGGCCAGCATGAGTTCGGCCATGCGGGCGTGGGTCTCGTCGTCCGCGCCGGGGTTGATGTCCAGAGGGTTGGCGACGGTCACCAGCCTGTCGAGCTTCTTTTCCGCAATCAGGGCGCGCATGGCGGCGCGGGTTTCCTCGGACAGGCTGCCCAGCGTCATGCTGTATTCTTCGGACTGGATGTTGTCGGCCATGCCCACGGCCTCGAAACCCGCGCCGCTGACGGCTCCCAGGCGCGTGCCGCGAATGGGCATGTCGCCGAAGGCGTCGGCCAGCAGGACGAGATCCTGAAACTCGTTGAAGGTGCGGGCCACAATGGCCCCGGACTGGCGCAGACTGCTTTCGCAGACCATGTAGTCCCCGGCCAGCGAGGCCGTATGGCCGCTGGTGGCGCTCCGGCCTTCGGGAGTGCGCCCCGCCTTATAGAAAATGACCTGCTTGCCGGCGCAGACGGCCTCGCGCACGGCGCGGGCAAAGGCCAGACCGTCCAGATCTCGGAAGCCTTCCACATAGACGGCAATGACGTCGACGGCGTCGGAATCGCGGAAATAGCGCATCATGTCGCCAAGACTCAGATCCGTCTGATTGCCCAGCGAGATGAGATAGGCCGGACGCAGTTCCGGCGTCTGGCTGTAGCGGTTGAGCAGGAAGGCTCCGCTCTGGCTGAAAATGGCTATGCGGCGGTACGGGGGGCGGGCATCCTGCCGCAGCTTGGCGGCCGGAATGAACCATGTGTCATAGTTGCCCGGACGCGAAATGACGCCCATGCAGTTGGCGCCGAGGAAGACGGGACCGCCGTCGGGGCGGCGGTGGGCTTCGGCTATTTCGGCAGCCAGACGGGCCGCGGTGTCCCGGCTTTCCGCGGTTTCGCCCATGCCGCCGGGAATGAGCATGACGCTGCGCGCGGCATTGTGGCGCAGCACGTCATCCACCAGCGCGGGCACCTGCGGCGCGCCGACGGCCACGATGAGCAGATCCAGCGCTTCCGGCAGCGCGGCAAGGGAGGGCACGCAGGTCACGCCGCTTTCGTCCGTGCCGCCGCCGGGACGTACGATGCGGACAGCCGAGGGATCGAAGCCGGCGGCAAGAATGTTTTCCAGTATGATGCGCCCGAAGTTGCGCCGTTGCGCGGAAACCCCCGCAATACCGATGCTGCGGGGATGGAGCAGATTATGGATGGTGCGAAAGGGACGCTCCGCCTCGCGCTCCTGCGGCAGGGAGAAGCGGCACATGCCGTCCAGCGGCGTCATGAGAAAATCGCTGAAGGAGAAGGGATTGATCTCCAGTTCGTCAATGACGAAGGGGGCATCGTCGTTGAGCGGCGAATAATGGTTGCCGAGCCGGATAAAGGATTCAAAGCATTCGATGAGCTGTTCGTCGGTGACGATGCGCTGCTGCCCGCGGGTAAGCCCGGCAAGCTTGCGGTAGGAAACCGTGGTGCGGAAGAGATTGAAAAAGGCCTGTCCGTCGGTCAGGGCCGTGGGCGCGGCCACAATGGCCTGTCCCTTGCGGAAGCGCTCGGCATAGAGCTCCGCGTCGGTGCCGCCCAGACCGGCGCTGATGACCATGCCGAATTCACGCGTACGCCGCAGGCCCACAATAAGCTCGTTACCGAAGGCCGTGGAATCCGGCGGCATGAACTGCACCTGCAGCACGCCGCGCAGATCGCGGCTTACGGCGTTGCGCAGGGCCGCGCCGGAAAGTCCCCGGTAGACGGCCGGAGCGGCCTGCGGATGGCGTTCCAGCCAGTCGGCATAGTGTTCCGGCACCTCGCACAGCATACGGCGCATGGCCGAACGGATCTTGTCCATGCTTTTCGGGATGATGCGCACGCCGCCCAGCTCGGTTTTGTGAACGATGAAGGGCGAGACGATTTTCAGGACGGTCTTTTCGCCGGGCAGAGCCAGACAGGCCTCCTCAACAGGGCGGCTGTCTCTGGAAAGAAAGATGTGGCGCGGCGGCGTTTCCGCACCGGAATAGCCCAGAAGGGCATAGACCTCGTGTTCCAGGAGACAGTTGCGGCCTTCGGCGTGGGCCTGCCGGAAAAGTTCCGTAATGGGTGCGTACTGGATGGTAAGCTGCATGGGAATGTCTGCCTTCCTGCATTCGGGCGCTGTCGGCGCGAATGGTTGCGTTGCGGGGGCTCCCCCGGATGAACAGGCCCCGGGATCGGGATGTTTCAAGCGGCATATCCCGGCGGAAGGCGCTGCTGTACCAGTCTGAATCGTAAGCGTCGTGGTTATGCGGTTTGTCTTACCCCCGGCTGCCTGCATGCGGGCAGCGGTTCTCTTTCTCGAAAAGCACTCTGTATTCCGCTCATGGCGTGTTTTGCCTTTGAAAAAAGTGAAACGCGGGGCGGCACTGCGCCGTCCGGCCCGAATTCTGCGGAAAAAACAGCATGTTTTTCGCGAAACGGCAGGCTGTATTGTTTGGAGCGCAACGCGTTTCAAACTGAAAGCGCCCTAAGGATGGAAGGGCCAGATCAGAGGAATGAGCAGAACGCAGAGCAGCATGCTGATGAGCTGGAGCGGCCAGCCGTACCTGACGTAATCCAGGAAGGAGTAGCGTCCGGGGCCCAGAACAATGGTATTGGGCGGCGTGGCAACAGGCGTAAGAAAGCAGGTCGAAGCCGTCATGGCGATACCCATGCAGAGAGGCAGGGGCGAGATGCCGGACGCGTTCGCAATGGGCAGGGCCAGCGGAGCCATGAGGGCCGCCGTGGCCGTGTTGGACATGAAATGCGTAAGCAGGGTCGTCAGCAGACAGCAGACGACCATGAGCAGCCAGGGATTTGAGAAGCGGCTTACGACGGCATGGGCCACCATGGCGGCCGCGCCGGAGCTGGTCATGGCGGCGCTCATGGAAAGCATGCCGGCAAACAGGAAGATGGTCGTCCAGTCCACGCTGTGAAAGGCTTCGTGCATGGTCATGCAGCGCGTCATGACCATGAGGCAGGCCCCGATCATGGCGGCGGTGGTAAGCGGTATCGCCTCGCTGGCCATCATGATGACGACAAAGCCGAAGATCAGCATGGCATGGGGCAGCTTTTTGCGGCGGCGGGGCGTTTCTTCGGCCAGATACAGTTCTTCATCCGTGTCCGGGTGGTCAGGAAGAAAACGGTGTCCTATGAGGCCGTAGTACAGCAGACCGGCAAGCAGCAGCGGCAGGCCGATATAGGCAAATTCAAAGAAGGTGAAGGTCTGTGTTCCCGCCTGCGCCAGCATGGAATTGATGATGCCGTTGGGCGGCGTGCCCACCAGCGTTACGGTGCCGCCCAGAGAGGCGGCATAGGCCACCGGCAGCAGTATTTTGCCGGGGCTGATGCGGGCTGAGAGACAGATACCCAGAATCATGGGGACGGCCACCACGATGGTACCCGTATTGGAAAGCACCGTGGACAGCAGGCCGACCGCCGTCATGGCGCTGATAAGCAGCAGCACGGTGTTGCCGCGGGATATCCGTACGGCGGCGCGCCCCACCATATCGGCAAAGCCGGTGATGAAGGTGCCTTCGCCCACAATGAACATGGCCATGAAGAGCACGACCGTGGGATCGCCAAAGTAGCTGAAAGCCTTTTCGGCCGAAATGATGCCGGTCAGGGAAAGGGTTATGGGAACGAGCAGCGCCGTAATGGGCAGCGGAATGACCTCGGTAAAGAACATGAGCGCGGCAATCAGAAGAATGCCCAGAGTAATATAGGCCTGTGTGGGATCGGCCGGCAGCACGATGCCCGGCGTGGCGGCAGAGACCGCGACAGGGCTCAGCGGGAGCAGGCAGATACAGAAAAACAGGAGGCACGTCAGCGCGCGTTTCATGAACGGAATATCCCCCTTGCAGAGCTGGATGGGAGCGGAATGCCCCGTGCGCTGCGGGAAGCGCCGCGGGGGAACCGAACAGAGATGGGCGCATCGCGGGGAAAGCGCGATGCCTTGCCGTGCGGGGTGCGGGAACGTCCGCAAACGTTCGGGGTCATTCGGAAGATCCGCGGTATGAACGCGGGCGTCGGGAACGGAGGGCCGCAGTTTTCGCAGTGAAGCGACCATGACAGACACGACGGCATTTTTCAAGGGGACGGCCATCCGGGCGGTGGCGGCGGTCTGCGGGAATCTGTAAAAAAGCGCAGGGAAAATCGGACGACACTTGCAACGCGGGCTGAACTGTTTTACGCTGGATGCGTATCCATACAGTCTGTCGCCCGTTCGGACGACGTCTGTATTTTCCATACATCCAGTAAGGAGAACTGCCATGAAATGTACGCGGCGGAGTTTCCTGAAGCTGGCCGGGGCCGGGGTGCTGACTCTGACGCTCGGACAGTTGGGAATAAATATTGATGATGCTATGGCGTATGCCGGCAAGCTGAAGATCGAGGGCGCCAAGGAAGTGGTGACGATCTGTCCGTTCTGCTCGGTATGCTGTCAGGTCATCGCCTATGTGCGCGACGGCAAGCTCGTCTCTACCGAGGGCGATCCCGACCATCCCGTCAACGAAGGGGCTCTGTGCGCCAAGGGCGCGGCCCTGTTCACCATGTACACCAGCGACCACCGTCTCACGAAGCCTCTGTACCGCGCGCCGCACAGCGACAAGTGGGAAGAGAAGGACTGGGACTGGACGCTGAATCAGATTGCCCGCCGCGTCAAGGACGCCCGCGACAAGGACATGATTCTGAAGAACGAGGCCGGTCAGACCGTCAACCGCCTCGAAAGCATCTTCATGATGGGCACCTCCCATGCCTCCAATGAAGAATGCGCCGTCATCCATCAAGCCATGAGAAGCCTGGGCGTCGTCCATATGGACCACCAGGCACGGGTCTGACACAGCCCCACTGTTGCGGCTCTGGCAGAGTCGTTCGGACGTGGTGCGATGACCAATCACTGGATCGACATCAAGAATGCCGATGCGGTGCTTATTATGGGCAGCAAAGCTGCGGACCAA
>CAMBWG010000062.1 GCA_945871415.1 uncultured Desulfovibrio sp. | reverse complement strand
GCGTTTCTCCTTTTTCAAAGTTGAAACGCTCTACCGCGGATGTTTCATCCTACAAAGAGCGTTCCTCAAGTCCCCCGCCCTTGCGCGCCGTTCCGGCGGCCGGAGCTTCGGTCACGTTCTCCAGCCCGGGGGCCACGTCTTCAACGGGCGTTGCGGCGACTTCCTCCCCGAGACGCGGCGTCGCCGTCTTTTTCACATACAGCGTGCAGGCCAGCCCGAAGCAGTCGTTGACGGCAACCACCGTGCCGGACAGGCGTTCTTTCGCATGCTTCGGCGGCGGCACAAGCAGATAGTATTCCCGCGTCCGGCCCCCGCGCAGGGGAACCACACGACACGACACTATCCATTCCTTTTCGCCGTCGTCATCCCAGTCGGCAATGGCCAGCATGGTGACCCGCAGCGTCTGGGTGGGATGAAAGATTGTGAAACCGTGGGCATGTTGCTGCACACGGCTGCGGGGAGTACGCGTGGCGTGGAACGTTTCGCCAAGGTAGACATGCCCTGCAGTATCGTCAAACATGAACGACGGCGAAAGCTGACGATACAGAATCTCTCCATAAGCGACGCCATCCGATGAGGCGGGAACGGCCTCCTGAAAGAATCCCTCCTTATCCAGCAGACGGCGCGACTGCATTTCCGTGCGCATGGTACGCGCCATCTGAATAAAATCTTTTTTTTCCACTACATCCACGGGGCGCGTTGTGGCGCAGGCGCAGCACAGCAGCGGCAAAAACAACGCGATGCAGCGAACAAATCCGGGAAAAAACATAGTTGTCCTCCTTAAGGGCACTGGCAGCAGAGGCCGTTTCAGGAAGACATCTTCGCTGACACAACCGCGCTGCAACGCTCTGCGACACGACTTCCGGCGGGAACCTTTCCCCTTGCGGAAAAAAGCCGCTCACTGTCAGCGTGTTCCGCCTTTGAAAAAGGCGGGACACGAGGCGGCGGCACAGCGCCGCCCGGCCACAACAAATCGAAAAAACTGCATTTTTCCGCAAAATGACAGGCCGCAGGGTTTGAAGCACACAGCGTTTCAAACTGAACATGCTCTCGAAAGCGTCACAGTACCGAATATCTATCCGGCGGTTGTAGGCGTAGTGCGTTTCCGTGTAAAGCCTTCATGCGGTTGCCCCGGTGCGGAAAGTGGAGTTGAGACAAGCGGGCAAATGGTGTACCATCGTTCACGAATACAATCGCCGTCACCCAGAGACGGCTCTTTTTAACTGCTTGCGACAAGACGGAGGTCTTGATTATGTCGTTTCCAGTACTCCGGTTGGGTGAACTGACTGCAAAAATGCCCATTGTCCAGGGAGGAATGGGCGTAGGTATCTCTCTTTCCGGCCTCGCTTCCGCCGTTGCCAATCAGGGCGGCATCGGCGTCATCGCCGGAGCGATGATCGGCATGCGCGAACCGGATGTGGCCAAAAATCCTCTGGAAGCCAATCTGCGCGCGCTGCGTACCGAGCTGCAACGCGCCAGAGAACTTTCCTCCGGCATCATCGGCGTCAATATCATGGTCGCGCTGACGACCTTCAGCCAGATGGTGCGCACGGCCATCGAAGAAAAGGCCGACGTCATTTTTGCCGGCGCGGGCCTGCCGCTGGAAATGCCCCGGCAGCTCCGGGAGCTCTGCGAAGAAAAGAAGGAAGAGTTCAAAACCAAGCTCGTACCCATCGTCTCGTCGGCGCGCGCGGCTTCGGTCATCGCCAAAAAGTGGTTTTCCCGCTTTGAATACGTGCCGGATGCCTTTGTTGTGGAGGGCCCCAAGGCCGGCGGGCATCTCGGCTTCAAGCCCGAGGAAATCACCGATCCTGAGCATGCGCTGGAAAAGCTGGTGCCTCAGGTCGTCGATGCGGCGCATGCGCTGGAAGATAAGCACGGTCGCGCCGTGCCGGTCATTGCCGCGGGCGGTATCTACAGCGGCGCGGACATCCGCCGCTTTCTCGATATGGGCGCTTCCGGCGTCCAGATGGGTACGCGCTTTGTGGCCACAACGGAATGTGATGCGGATATCCGCTTCAAGGAAAGCTATCTGAAAGCCTCGGAAGAGGATATTACCATCATCAAAAGCCCCGTCGGTATGCCGGGCCGGGCCCTGCAAAATGATTTTATTGCATCGGCCCGCGAAGGTTTGAAAAAACCCTTCAAGTGCATCTTCCACTGCGTGCATACCTGCGACCCGCAAAAAACGCCCTACTGCATTGCGCAGGCCCTGATCAATGCCATGAAAGGCAATCTGGAGCGCGGTTTTGCCTTCTGCGGCGCCAATGTGGGCCGGGTAAACCGCATCATGCCTGTAAAGGAGCTCATGCAGTCTCTGGAAACGGAGTATGACGCTTCCGCTCCCGCAGCAAAGTAGGGACAAGGCAGCGCTGCCCTCCGGGCTTGCCAAGCTGCACGCTTTTCTCTATAAGGACTCCTGCACGGAGCGTGGCGCAGCCTGGTAGCGCACCTGCTTTGGGAGCAGGGGGTCGCTGGTTCGAATCCAGTCGCTCCGACCAAATGAAATCAAGAGGTTACACTACACTTGTAGTGTAACCTCTTTCTGTTTTTGCGACCAAATTGCGACCATACTGGCAAAAAAAAGTTTATGGCGCACCCCGGTTGCTATCCTTTCCTGCCCTGTGATCTTGTGGTGCGCCAGCCATGCTGGCGCGACCATATCGCCGGCGCAACGCGCCGCAGAGGGAGGCGACGCTGCGCCTCCCCGCTCCCCTCTTTCTGAAAAAAACCGGGCAAAAGCTCCTGTCCGCATCCTCTGCCGACGTACTGCCGCGGGTCCTTCCAGAGCCCCCCCTCGAGGGGCCGAACCGGTCTCCCGGGGAATCGGGGATTTTCCGGGATAGTTTTTCTGGGATTTTGGGATCGTATTACCTGCGGAGTATCCTATGAGTGAGTCTGACCGTCAGTTCCAGTCTATGGCCGAGCGCGTGGCCAGGCAGGTGGAAGCTGAAAAGGCGAAGAGTAAACCTGAAAAAAAAGACGCGATCACCCCTGATTTTGTCTGTAAGTGCGCCCAATTTTCCGAAAAAGGGGACGGGCTGCTGCACTCCGCCCTGTTCCGTGACCGGCTGACCTATGTGCCGGAAAGCAAGGCATGGTACCGCTGGGCCGGGCACCATTGGGAGCCGACGCATATTCATCTGGTTGAAGCATCGGTGGAACAGGTCGGGGACAAGTATCGTGAGATCGGAGCCCATTACGAGCAGCTGGAAAAGGAAGCCAGAGAATCCGGCGACCATGAACGCGCAGCCAACCTGGGCGCCAAGGCTGAACTCCTTTACAAGCGGGCGAAGTTTCTCAACAGCGCCCGAGGCGTCAATGCCTGCGTCAAATTCACTCTCGCAAATCAAAATCCGCTGATTTCACGGCCTGATGTCTGGGATACCGATCCCTGGCTTCTGGGCGTGGCCAACGGCGTAGTTGATCTCCGCACCGGCGAGCACCGTCCCGGCCGACCGGGCGATTACATCCAGCGATGCTGCCCTGTCGAGTGGAAGGGGCTGCATGAACCTGCCCCGCTCTGGGAGGAAACGCTGCAGCAAATCATCGGCGCGGCGGAAGGCGTGCTGCCCTGGCTGCACAAAGTCTTGGGCTATGCCATCACCGGGCAGTCTTCGGAGCCGCTTTTCCTCATGCTGTACGGAGAGCGCGGGCGCAACGGCAAGACCGTCCTCATGGAGACGCTGAAAAAAGTGCTTGGTCCCTACATGGGGCCGGTTCCTGCGGAGCTGCTGCTGGATCGCAAGATACCGAAGGACCCTGACTCCGCCAGTCCGACCATCATGAACATGAGGGGGATGCGGATCATCTGGGCCTCGGAAACGAACGAGAATCGGCGCTTTTCAACGGCGCAGGTCAAGCTACTCTCCGGTTCCGACTCGCTGACCGGCCGGTATCTCTGGGATCGCCAGAATACCGAGTTTCGTCCAACGCATACTCTTTTCTTGTTATCTAATTTTCTTCCGGCCGCTCCGGCCCACGACCTGCCCTTCTGGGAACGTCTCAAGCTGATCACCTTCCCCTTCCGTTTTGTGGATCAGCCCAAGGGGGAGCTGGAGCGGCCTCGCAATCCGCATCTGGAAAGGGAGCTGGAGAAGGAGTTCCCCGGCATTCTTGCATGGCTTGTGCGGGGCTGCCTGCTCTACCGCGCAGAGGGACTGCTGGCTCCCGCAGCCGTCTCGAAGGCCACCGAGCAGTACCGCGTGGATGAGGACGATATGCAGGTCTTTGTGGATCAGTGTCTGGAGGACGGCCTGCCGGAGGAACGCATTCAGGCGACGGAGCTTTATGAGGTTTTCAAGGAATGGTACAAAAAATACATGAATCCCAAGTATATACCGAGTATGCACATTTTTGGCCGCCAGATTTCCTCCAAGCTCGAGAAGCGCAAGGTCGGCGGTCATACCTACTACTACGCCAAGCGCTTCTCCTCTTTTGGCGAGGAGTTCCGCGGAAAGTAGCTGTCAGGACCTTTTCTCTTTGCCATGACATTTCAAAAGGGGAATGTCCTGCGCGAAAGCTGTGTGCTTTCGTATGGTTACGTGCGTCAGGACATTATGACATCGCTATGGAGGGCCCAACGCGGTAAGCGTCAGGCGGTATTCGTGTCCTGTTGCGTATGTATGTCCTAATGTCCTGTTTCTTCATTTATCAATAAAAAACAAATAGATATAAACAGGATATCAAGCAGGACATTTCAGGACTTTTTTGTGGAGACATCATGTCGGATATTATCGCCCTTTTTCAGGAGTACGGCTTCTCTCCCCGAAAAAAAACGGAGTCGGAGTGGTCCTGTGCCTGTCCCTCCTGCGGAGGCACGAAGCGGTGCAGCATCTGGCCCGCGGAAAGGGAGGGGCGCGGCTACTACTGGTGTCGGGAGTGCAATGCGCGCGGGGATTCCATCCAGTTCCTGCGCGACTATGCCCATTTTTCCTACGCGGACGCCTGTAAGCGCATCGGCGTAACCTCTGCGGCTCCTGCCGTCCGTACGCCTGCCTTGCCGGGCAGAGCGGAGAGGAACTGCTTTGAGGTGGGCCAGAAGGCGAGCGGCAGTATGGATGCGGGGAAATGGCGGGAAAAGGCGGAAAAATTTGTGAGCTGGGCCGAGGCAAGGCTGCAGGAGAACGCGGAGCAGCTTGCCTGGCTGGCGGCCCGCGGCATTTCCGCCGAAGCCGCGCGCGAGTACAGGCTGGGCTACAATCCGGGAGAGCGCGGCTCCAACTGCATTATCCGTCCGCGGGAGTCCTGGGGGCTGCCGCCGGCCGTCCGCGATGACGGCAAGCCCAAGAGGCTCTGGTTGCCGCGCGGCATTGTCATTCCGCAAATGCTGGACGGCGAGATACGGCGTCTGCGCATCCGGCGTCTGGATGCGGATCGGGCCGAGTTCAACGCGGGCCACAAGTATCATGTGGTCGAAGGGTCCGAAATGCAGCCGCTCTGGCTGGAGTGCAGGACGCAGCTGCGCGACGGGCAGGGGGCTGTGGTCGTGGTGGAGACGGAGCTGGATGCCTGTATGCTGCACGCGCTTGCCGGCGATCTTGTCCATGCCCTGGCCCTGGGGACCTGCAATGTCCGGCACCTGCCTGCCCGCCTTTTTGAGCGTCTGAAGGAGTCGCTGGTCATACTGGTGGCGCTGGATGCCGACGAGGCGGGGGCGCAGGGCTGGCCTCGCTGGCAGGAGACGTTTCCTGCCGCGCGCCGCTGGCCTGTGCCTGTGGGCAAGGACCCCGGCGACGCCTATGCGCGGGGCGAGGATATGCGGCTCTGGCTGCTGTCCGGCATGCCGGAAGGGCTGCGGATGATGCTTGACCGGCGGCAACCGGAACCTGTGCCGGAAGAAGCGCCGGCACAGGAAGAAACTCCGGCGGCGGAAACGTTTCTGCCCGACGACTCCGGACAAGCGCCCTGCTCTCTCCCAAGCGCGGCTGATGCCAAAACGTGCCCCCCGGATTTGCCGCCGGCTGCCGTGCTGGAATGGTGGGAGATGTGGAAAAGGATTCCCGTCACCTATTTCCGGGAGCGGGACAAGGAAGGGAATGTCTGCGGCTTTGAATTTGTGTGCCCCTATCAATGGTCCCGAAGCCATCCGGGCGTGATGAACGATTTTCTGGCGTTCCGGGATGAGCATCCGGAGACATGGTACTGGCTGGCGCGCAATCGGAATGAGGAAATTACGGCAAAAAATTTCATGGATGTGATATGAGGAGGAGCGTATGCAAGTAGAACTTTGGCCTGCGGAACGTCTGGAGCCGTATGCCCGCGATCTGAAGACGCATGAAAAGGCCTTGCCGAAGATGATGGAGGCGTTGCGCCAGTGGGGCTTCCGCGTGCCTCTGCTGGTGACGGGCGCGGGAGAGATTATCGACGGCAAGCTCCGGTATATTGCGGCGGTACAGCTTGGTATGCAGGAGATTCCGGTAGTGGTGGCGGACGACCTCACCCCCACGCAGGTGCGGACGTTCCGCCTGCTGGTCAATCGGAGCTCCACATGGGCCGACTGGAACGACGAGGCCCTGCGCCTGGAGATGGCCGAGCTGCGCCTGGAGCTGGACGATCTGCGCGTGACCGGCTTTGACGACAAGGAGCTGGACGCCCTGCTGCTGGATGTAACGGCAGCAGGAGAGAAGGACCCGGACGACGTGCCTGCGCTGTCGGAAGCGCCCGTCTGCCGCGAAGGGCAGATCTGGGAGCTGGGCATGCATCGTCTCATGTGCGGCGACGCCACCAGCCCGGCGGATGTGGCCTCGCTCATGTCCGGAGAGCGTGCGGACATGGTCTGGATCGATCCTCCCTATAACGTGGACTACAGCGGCAAGGCCGGCAAAATCCGCAACGATAAGATGAGCGCTGCGGATTTTGAACTGTTCCTGGGGCGGCTCATGGGCAGTGTCAGCGACGTGCTGACGGACGGCGGGGCCGTCTATGTGGCGCATTCCGAGGCGGGCGATGGTCTGGCCTTTCGGACGGCGTTCAGGCAGGCGGGATTCAAGCTCTCCTGCTGCCTGATCTGGCGCAAGAATCAGATCGTCATGGGGCGCGGCGACTACCACTGGCAGCACGAGCCCATCCTCTACGGCTGGAAACCCACGGGCAGACATACCTGGTACGGCAACCGCAAGCAGCGCTCCCTGATCGAACACTTTGCGGGGAGTCTGGTGCAGCAGGTGGCCGAAGATGTCTGGCAGGTGGTCAACGGCGACAGCATCCTGCGCATCAGCGGCCAGAATCTGGTGGTGGAAGACCTGGCCGGCAGCATCCTGTCGGAGCCGAAACCCCAGAAATCCGATCTTCATCCGACCATGAAGCCCGTGGCGCTGGTGGAGCGCATGGTGGCGAACTCGTCGCCGCGCGGCGGTCTTGTCGCGGACCTGTGCGGCGGCAGCGGCACGACCCTGATTGCCGCCGAGCGCCTGGGCAGGCGCTGCAACATGATGGAATGTGATCCCCGCTATGCCGACGTCATCATCCGGCGCTGGCAGGAGCAGACGGGCAAAACCGCCGTCCTGAGCGACGGCGGCATCCCCTACCCCGGACAGGAGGCGCATGATGGAGCAAAGTAGTATTTTTGAGCTTGTCAGGCAGAGCGCCGCCAGCGATCTGGCCTTCCTGCTCAAGGCCAAGGAACAGGCCAAGGGCCGGCTGAGGGATGACGCCACGCCGGAAAATATCGCCGCCTTCCGTCGGGCAAAAGGCGCCGTAGAGGAAGAGATTCGGCGTCTGCAACTGCAACAGGGGGAGGATGCGGTGTCCATCAGGTGCAAGACCCAGAAGGAGTGCGTGGAGTTCCTGACCAACGCGGGCTTCAAGGTTTCCACGTCGCAGTTCAACCGGGATACGCTTGCGGGCAAGGTGGCGCGCACGCCGGAAGGCTACGAGGAAGGCGCTCTGCTGGCCTATGCCGCCGTGCATCTGAAACCGCTTGCCCGGCAGGAGAACCGGGAGCTTGCCGACGTCACCGTGAGCCGGCTCTCCGCGGATGCCGAGATCAAGCGGGTGAACGCGGAGCGCAGCCGCCTGAAGCTGGAACGGGAAAAGGGGCAGCTTGTGCCGCGTGACGAGGTGGAGGAGGCGCTTGCGGCGCGGGCCCTTTTTTTCCGTCAGGAAATCGAGAACTTCGGCCTGCGCAAGGGGGGAGAGATCATTGAGCTTGTGCAGGGCGATCCGGCTCTGCTGGAGGCGTTTCTGGACTGGTGGCGCGCGGAGACGGCGGACTGGATGGACGCATGGAGCGGCGAGATGACCTTTGGCGGTTCCGATGACGGCGACGAGGCCCTCGGAACCGGGGACGCCTGATGCCCTTTCGTTTTACGGACGGCGAGCGGCACGTCTTCGCCCGCCAGCCCTATGTGCCGCTTTCGGAATGGGCGGCACGCAATCTGATCGTCCGGGACGGCCCGTATGCAGGCGGGCGCTACCGGCGCGATGTGAATCCGTATCTTGCGGGCATCATGGATGCCTGGAGCGCGCCCGGCGTGGAGGAGGTCGTGGTCTGCGGCAGCGCCCAGACCGGCAAGACGCTGGTCATGCACGCAGCGCTCTGCTACTGCGTGGCGCGCCGTCCCGGCCCCCGTATGCTGGCCATGCAGGACGATGACGCCATGAGCAAGGTGGCCCAGCTCAAGCTCCTGCCCATGTTCCGTTCCTCTCCGGGCGTCCGGGAGATGCTGGGCAAGGTGCGCGCCCAGCGCATAGCCTTCCGGGACGGCTCCTCTCTTTTTCTGGCCAGCGCACAGTCGCCGGGCCAGCGCGCCTCCATCTCCGTGCAGGACCTCTTTCTGGACGAGGAGGCGCTCTACCGTCAGATCGCCGGGCAGGGCGTCCCCGTGGCGGAGTTCAAGGAGCGCACGCGCTCCTATGCCCGCAAGCGCAAAATTTTGCGGGTGTCCAAGCCCATCGGCGGCGAGGAGTGCAGCATCGTGCAGGCTCTGAGCGAGGTGGACGAGCTGCGGCACTATCTGGTGCGCTGCCCCGCCTGCCAGGCGTATCAGCCCATGATCGAGGATCGTCTGGTGCTGCCGGAAAAGGGCGCGGGGCCGCGCGAAATCCGGGAGCGCCGTCTTGGCCGCTATCGCTGCGCGGAGTGCGGCTACCTCTGGTCCGATTATCTCCGGGATCAGGCCGTGCAGCATGGACGCT
This sequence comes from uncultured Desulfovibrio sp., assembly GCA_945871415.1. Lineage (GTDB taxonomy): Bacteria > Desulfobacterota > Desulfovibrionia > Desulfovibrionales > Desulfovibrionaceae > Desulfovibrio. Next base: position 206 of record CAMBWG010000062.1, on the reverse strand, counting down.
GGGAGCCCGAGGAGCCCGCGGCGCGGCCGCGCTCCATCGGCTTCCTGCTCCCGGCCATTCTTTCGGCCAACGTGAGCATTTCCGAGGTGCTGGCGGAAAAGGTGGCTGCGGAGCAGTCCGACGCGCCGGCCGTAAAGCAGCAGTATGTCAACGGCATGTGGGCGCTGCCGTTCCGGCAGGTTGAGCTGGAGAGCAAAGAGGAGGAA
>CAMBWG010000061.1 GCA_945871415.1 uncultured Desulfovibrio sp. | reverse complement strand
CGCGAGAGGGCCCAGCCTTTCCAAAGGAAAGGCGTTCTTGTAATCCTTCCCCCCAAAGCCCCCCATCCCTTCCCCGGCGCGCTTTTTTATTCAGGACCCTCCTCTCCGGCGGCTGCAACGTAAAAGCCCCTTTTCTTCGGAGAGAGCCCCGCCGACGCCGGGCCATGCAGAAAACACAGAACACGGAAATACAAAAAGCCCCGGAAGCGATGCTTCCGGGGCTTCGTAAATTTCTGCGGCTGCGCCGTATCCGTCAGCTAGGCATTAGCGGCCTTAAGCATTTCTTCCACCTGCTCAAGACTGGGCGTCGCGCCGTCCGCCAGACCGCACAGGCTGCGCACGGCCAGCATCAGCATATCAAACTGAATGCGCATTTCCGTATTGCCGTTATGGATGACGCACATATCGTCCTGAACGTTCAGCTGATAGGCGTGGCGCGTACGTTCCTTGCCGCCGGAACGCACGATATAGTAAACCTGCCCCTTGTCTTCGGTGGTGTAGAGCTTCTGGCGCGTCAGAACGCCGCTCTCTTCGTCAAACCATGAACATTCCGAAAAAAGACGCCCACGGAAGCGCAGATCGCTCCCGCTGTCCTGTGCCAGACAGATGTCTTCCATGGTGGTATCGGCGCTCATCCTCTCTCCTCGACCTGTAACGACGCAAGCCCCTGGCGCGTGTGCCCTGCTCCGTCGGAAGAAAAATCCTGCCGCAAGCGATGCAGGATCATCTTCCTGCCCATGCACCTGCAAAGCAAACAGCTTGACCTTGTTGAAATCAGCAACCGGCTCCTCTGCGGGAGCCGCAAGGGCACAGCGCGCCGATGCGCGCCGATGCCGGATTCATGTCTGGCAAAAAGCTAGCCTAGCCCCAACAGCTTGTCAACACGACCACCCCGCGCCTCGCTGTCACCTTGGAAACCAGTGTAGCTAACGCTAACAATTATCTAGAATAACAATATTTTTTATCTACAGAGACACGAGAACACTTCTAATCGGACGCAGCAAACAGGCCATTTTCAAAATGGATGCAAAACCGAGGTGTTAGGATCAAGCCCAGGCAATTCTCCCCCCGCCCGGAGGGCCGGAAAAGGCACATCTACATTAACTATACAATTTTTCTAAACTTTTTATAAATAAAAACAAAAGAAACATTTTACGCACAACCTCGTTTCGCCAAAGATCGGGCAAAAATTGTTTCTATCATAACTAACCAGCTTATTTCCCAAAATCTTTTACGCACAACAAAAGAAGATAAAAAACAAAAAAATTTTTTTTCCTTCTTTTTTGCCGATGTGCCGTGCCGCGTCGCACAAAGGCGTCCGATCGGTGCCCAACGAGGAAGAAAAGACGGAAACAATTGTGTAAAACTTTTATAACATAGCTATTTTATTATACTATTTATGAACACAAAAAAGATCTTCCACATCGCGGACTTTCCTTTGACCGCCCGGCCCGAAGTGAGTGGAAAGCAATGCTTTTTCCGCGAAACGACAGGCCGTATGGTTTGAAATGCACAGCGTTTCAAACTGAAAGCTGCGGCAAACGGGGCGGTCCGGAGAACCGCGCGAAGGCGGAGGAGATCTCCTCAAAATACAGCGCAGATCAAAAAAGGGGAGCGGAGGCTTTCGCCCCCGCTCCCCAATACCATCGCTGCTATGCGCGATTAGCCTTCGATCTTCTTCAGCAGCGCCTCGCCCACGGCACGGCCGAGATCATGGGCGGCCTTCAGGCCGTCGTGACCGGGACGCCAGCAGCAGCGCACCGGAGCCGCGGGCAGTTCCCAGCCCATTTCCTCAAAGGTGCTCTGAATGCACTTGGCGCTTTCGCCGGACCAGCCGAAGGAGCCAAAGGCACCCGCCACACGGTTTTTCGGACGCAGACCCTTGATGTAGGTCAGCTGCGCGGCAACCAGCGGCAGAATGCCGTTGTTATGCGTGGGCGAACCGGCCAGCACCGCGCCGCACTGTCCCAGTTCGGTCATGATGGTGCTGTGATGGTTCTGCTTCACGGACATGATGCGGGTGGGGATACCCAGTTCTTCCAGACCGGAGCAGGCGGCATAGGCCATCTTTTCGGTGGAATGCCACATGGTATCGTAGAAAATCAACGCGCGCTTGCGGGGCTTCTGTTCGGCCATTTCACGATACAGATCCACGATGCGCTTCACGGAATCCTTGCCGCGATGAATCAGACCATGATCAGGCGCGATCATGTCGATATCCAGCGATTCCACGATGGGCAGCGCGGCCAGCACCTGCGGCGAGTAGGGCAGCACGATGTTATTGTAGTATTCGCGCACGCGGAACTCAAAATCAGCGGGATCGTGCTCGTCCACGAAGCGGCAGCTGCCCGCGATATTCTGGCCGAAGGCATCCTGGCTGATCAGCAGCTTTTCTTCGGGAATGTAGGACACCATGCTGTCGGGCCAGTGCAGCATACGGGTTTCCTGGAAGACAATGGTGCGCTTGCCGATGGAAATGCTGTCGCCGCTCTTCACAGCCTGCACGGGCCAGTCCTTGCACTGGGGGAAGTACCCCTGCATGGACTTGAGGCCCAGCGTGGAGCAGAAAATCTTTTCGGGCTTGCAGCGCTCGACCACTTCGGCCAGCGAGCCGGCATGGTCCAGCTCAAGGTGGTTGATCACCAGATAATCAATGCTCTCGGGGTCCATAATCTTGGACAGGCGGCACAGCAGCGTCCCGACGCAGCCCGGGGAAACCGTATCGAAAAGGACGTTCTTTTCGTCCCTGATCACATAGGCATTATAGGTGGTGCCTTCGGGCGAGGTGGAATAGCCGTGGAAATCACGATGGTCGTAATCGACGCACCCCACCCAGTAGATATCTTTTTTGAGTTCGACAGACTGCATTGAAGTCTCCATGAAAAAATGGTCTGCCCCGCCAATGAAGGAAGTCATCGGCAGGGCAGAAAAATGGATGCGGGAAAATCCCTAGGCGGCAGAGAACTGATCCTTGCCTACGCCACAGACAGGGCAGGTCCAGTCGTCAGGCAGCTGATCAAAGGGCACATTGTCGTGTTCCGCAGGATCATACTCGTAACCGCACACGCCGCATACGTACTTTTCCATCTGTCACTCCTTGGGGGTGAAACTGTCATTTTTTCAGGGCAGCGACAAACCGCTGCCGGTATATATACAGGATTTTTTTTCCTGATGCCATACCTGCCGGCCGGGATCCCCGCAAAATCGGGAGCCGCCCAGCCCGCCGGAGCATTTTCAATTTGAAACGCGTTGCGTTTCAGACCATACGGCCTGTCGTTTCGCGGAAAAAAAGCGCTGTTTCCGCTCAATTCGGACCGGGCGGCACGGTCGCCGCCTCGCGTTCCGCCTTTTCTCAAAGGCGGAATATCTAGTTTTCAGCCTTCCACACACCGTGCAGATTGCAGTATTCACGGGCCGTCACCTTGACGGCATCGGTCTTGAACACGGCTTCGGGCTTGTCGCCGGGCTTGAGGAAGGCCGTCAGACTCTGACCGTCGGCAATGAGCTCGATCCACGGGATGTAGTGTTCTTCGGTCATGGGATGGGCAACGCTGCCCACCGTCACCTTGTAGCCGCCGTCAATCTTTTCAATGACGGGCACGTGCTTTTCCAGCGCGCCGTCGGTCGCGCCTTCCTTCATGTGCTTCATGGCTTCGCCACAGCAGGTCATGCTGTCGCACCCGCCATGCAGGACTTCCACCACGTTACCGCACTTCATGCATTTGAAGATATCGAGCTTTTCGGCCATGAGAATACCTCTCTTTTTTTATCGGCAGGCATTGCCGTCATGCCGCACATGCGGCTGTCAGTCAGAGTAAGCCCGGAAGGGGCGCTTTCTGGGGCGGGCATTTCTTACCCGTCCCCGAACCGGAAAAATTCAGGAACTTTCCGGTCCTGTTCAAAATTAGGAATCCTGTGCAATAAGTCAAGAGGCACCTGGATCATTTTTAGTTGAAACGCTGTGCGTTTCAAACCATACGGCCTGTCGTTTCGCGGAAAAAAGCGCTGTTTCCGCTCTCTTCAGGCCGGGCGGCACTATGACTCCACCTTTTTCAAAGGCAAAACGCTCTGTCATTTTTTCCCGCTATCGCTTTGCGGTCCTCCGACGGATGCCCAGCACATTGGGCAGGGAAGGCGCGGGCGGATCGCCCAGCAGGATGGCCGCGGCGCTGCGCCCATAGAGTTCCATGAGCATGCCCCCCGAGCGCAGCAGCAGACCGGCCTGCGCGCCGCCCTCCACATACATGACGGTGCGCACGTCCAGCGGCAGATTCAACAGGCGCTGCGCCAGCACATAGGGTTCCACGGGCTGGCGGCAGTGCAGAAAGAGAATACGTCCATCGCCGGTCTGCGCCACGGCGGCGACGGCAACGGGGCGGCTGTCCGGGGCCCAGACAATGCGCCGATCTTCGCCGATCATACGAAAATTCTGAGCCACCAGCCGGTAATGTCCCTCAAAGACATCCATTTTGACGCGGGTACCATCCAGCACGAGCGCCGACGGTGCGCCGGATGCCCGCGCCATCGCGTCGGGCCCGGCCAGAAAGTACGCGCCGAGCCGTCCGCCGTGACGGGCATTGTTCACGTGTTCGCCTTCACGGAGATAGCCGGTACTGGTGCGCCCGTCCGGCAGATACATACTGGCGTTGATGGCCGCCACAAGATGTTCGTGATCCGCCCAGCGCCCCAGAGGTAAGGGAACGCCGCCATCCGAAGCCGCGCAGAGAACAAACTCAAAGAGAGCGGGATCAATGCGCACGACACGCAGTGTTGCCCGCGGAGGGCGCGCCTCGCCGGAAGGCGCTTCGTAAGGGGTGGCGATAAAGGGAAATTCGCCGTATTCCAGCCCCGGTTCCAGCTGCCGCCATTCCCGGGCGGCCGTCACGGCGGCAAGCCCTCCGGTTGTGGCGGGCGCCGGCTCCGCGACCTGCGGGGCAGAAGGCGAGGGGACGTGCGGCGCGTCGACCTGCGGAGTCCGCACTGTGGGTGTAGAGATTGTCGGCGGCGTAATCGTCACGGGGCCGCCGTAAACTTTCGTCATGCGCCGCGAGACGCGGGGTTCCCCCAGGGCATTGTCCAGCCCCAAAGATGAGGAACTTTCATTTATGCCGGAGGCTTTCCCCGGCTCTCCGGCCGCCGGAGGAGACGCGACATTTCCGGCCGATCCGGCCGAAACAGCCGCACATACACCGCAGGGACCGACGAACATCCCCAGGGCAAGACCGACTCCCGCCAAAACTCTTCGCAGCAAAGTTACTCCCGGTTGTTTGCTTTTCCCCGTCGGGGGCAGGCAGGAGCGGCATGCGCACCGGCACAGCCGCCCCGCATCAGACAGACCAGGGCCTGTTAACACAAATTTACACTTTATTTCAAACAAATAGAAATGTCTGAAGTTCCTGTCCCTCTGAAAAAGCGCGCTGGGGAAGGGATGGGCCTGGGGGGAAGGATTACAAGAACGCCTTTCCTTTGGAAAGGCTGGGCCCTCTCGCGCCAGCAGCGATCGAACGGCGGCCGCGGGCCGTGCCCGTTGCGACGAAGGAAGCTGCGGGCATCGACGGCGGAGATGAGGGTTTTCCCTTCCCCCCGGACAACTTACGCATAGTGTTAACAGGCCCTAGCGCGCTTCCGCCGCGAGCGTCTTCAGCACCGCGCCCACGCGCTCCAGCGCATCGCGCAGCACATCGTCCGCCACGGCATACGAAAAGCGGATGCAGCGATCATCGCCGAAGGCGGCGCCGGGCACCAGCGCCACATGCGCCTCATCCAGCAGACGCGTGCACAATTCCGTGGAATCTGCCACCGACCCGCCATAGCAGCGATGCACATCAACAAAAAGGTAGAAAGCGCCATCCGGGCGCGGGCAGACAGCCCAGGGCCACGAAGCAATGATATTCATGGCCATGTCACGCCGCCGCTGAAAAGCGGCCCGCATTTCGTCCAGACAGTCCATGGGCCCCGTCAGCGCGGCCAGCGCGGCCTTTTGCGCAATGGAGCAGATGTTGGATGTGCTGTGCCCCTGCATGGAAGAGATCTTTTTGATGAGCTCGGGATGCGCCGCCAGGAAGCCCACGCGCCAGCCGGTCATGGCAAAGCTCTTGGACAGGCCGTTCAGCACAGCCACCTGCTCGGGATAGCGGGCAAACCAGGAAATGGCGCTGCTCATGACAGCGGGAGCAAACACCAGCTGATCATAAATTTCATCAGAGAGCACGAAAATACCGCGCTTCATGGCCCAGTCCATGATGGCGTCGAACTCTTCGCGGGTATACACGGCCCCGGTGGGGTTGCTGGGAGAATTGAGAATCAGCAAACGGGTACGGGGCCCGCAGTGCGCTTCCAGCATGGCCGGCGTCACCTTGAAATGCTGCTCCGCCGAAGCGGCCACCGGCACCGGCACGCCCCCGGCCAGCATAACCATGTCGGGATAGCTCAGCCAGTAGGGGGCCGGAATGAGGACTTCGTCACCCGGGTTGATGGTCGCCTGCATGAAGTTGTACAGGCAATGCTTGCCTCCCGCGCCAATGACAATGGATTCAGCGGGCACGGGGACCCCGTAGACGCGCTCAAAATACGCGCCGGCCGCCGCGCGCAATTCGGGAATGCCGGGCACGGCCGTATAGCGGCAGAAATTATCATCAATGGCCGCCTTTGCGGCCTCGCAGATATGCTTCGGAGTAGGGAAATCCGGTTCCCCCACGGCCAGACTGGTAACGGCAACTCCCTGCGACTTCAGCTCCAGGGCGCGGCTGTTGACGCTCAGCGTCAACGACGGCTTGATGCTGCGCAGGCGTTCGGAAATCTGCATGAAAAGGGCTCCTTGGGTGACGGCGCGCGTGCGCGCCTTGCATTGCATCTGCAAAACATGTAGCAGTTTGCCCGTAGCCTGTAAACGTACTCCATTTTCCCAGCCCGTGCCTAGCCATGCCCTGTTCTCTTCCGCTCCTTCCTCTGCCGCCCGCCTGTATTGTGGGTCGATTCCGGCAGCGCCACAAGCGCTTCAGCGTTCTCATGGAAAAAGACGGCCTGCCGGTCTGGGTGCACAGCAACAATTCCGGCAGCATGCTGGGCCTGACGCGCCCCGGCGCGCCGCTGCTGGCATCCCCGGCCGCCAATCCAGCCCGCAAGCTCCCCTATACGCAGGAAGCCGTCTGGCTGGAAGACCGCGCCCTGCCGACGGACACGCCTCCATCGCCGGAAGCGCCCTTTCCCGGACTGCACGGCTTCTGGGTCGGCGTCAACACCGCCGTCCCCAACCGCATGCTGGAAGCCGCCTTCCATGCCGGACGTCTGGATTTTGCCCGGAGCTATGCGGAATGCCGCCGGGAGACACGCCGCGGCAACAGCCGTCTGGATGCCTGCCTGACCGGCCCCTCCCTGCCGCCGCTCTGGGTGGAATGCAAAAACGTCACTATGGTGGAAGACGATCAGGCGCTCTTTCCTGATGCCGCCAGCGAACGAGGACAAAAGCACTTGCGCGAGCTGATGGATATTGTTGCCGCAGGCGAACGCGCCGCCATGTTCTATCTTGTCCAGCGCCCGGACGGTCACTGCTTTGCGCCTGCCGCCGTCATTGATCCCGTATACGCCGATCTTTTCCTTCAGGCAGTCCGCGCAGGTGTCGAGATATACCCATATCGGGCTCACGTCAGCCCGCAGGGCATCGATTTGGGCGAACTTCTGCCCCTTTCCCCGGAATATTGCTAAAAAAAGGCGGAGTCCCGAGCGGGACTCCGCCTTTTTTTTCAACTCGGATTCTTTCCGCTTTCATAGCGCAGCCCGGCATGGAAAAAACAATTTCTTTTTACGAGACTCAACCGCCTTTTTTTGCGAGAAACGCGCCACATCCAGCGACTCCGAACAGCGGCATTCCATACAATATGTTTCACGAGAAACAGAGTATCCCTGGAGCATTTTCAGTTTATATTTTCAATCATACGGCCAGCGTTTCGCGAAAAGAACACACTTTCGGCACCGTCGCCTTGCGTTTCACCTTTTCTCAAAGGTGAAATGATCTAGATTCCCGATACGGCAAGAGAGGAATCTTCCGCAAGCGCCAGCTCTGCCAGCGCATTCACGCAAGCTGCCGCCACAGCAGAGCCGCCCTTGCGCCCCAGCAGGGTAAAGTGAGGCCAGTGCGTCCTGCGCAGCCATTCCTTGGACTGGGCCGCGTTCACAAAGCCTACGGGCATCCCCACAATAAGCGCCGGGACCGCCGGACTGTCGTCCGGCATACCGTCCAGATATTCCAGCAGCGCCAGCAGCGCCGTAGGCGCATTACCGATCACAACAATCTGACCGCCCATACGTGGCGCAAGCAGCTCCACGGCGGCCCGCGCACGCGTCACTCCCGCACTGGCGGCAACTTCCTCCAGGCAGGGCAGGGCCATCATGGACTCCACAGTCACGCCCAGGGGGCCCAGACGCCGCTGCGGCATCCCCGCCGCAGCCATGCGCGTATCCGTAAAAATAGTACAGCCGTGTCGCAAAGCGGCAAGCCCCCGCCTCAGACCGTCCTCGGACAAACGGAGTTCCGTAGCGACAGCCACATCGCCCAGCGTATGGATGCAGCGTCGCGCAACCGTCCACAACGCCCCGGAAAAGGGGCGCGGCTCGGGAATCTCGGCATCGATTAAAGCGAAGGATCGGCCTTCGATTTCCCGGGGATCAGATGCGGCATCAAGAACTATATCCGACGGTATGGGCATAAAAAAGCCTCCTTCTCTCAACAGAATATATATCCTGGAGCATTTTCAGTTTGAAACGCTGTGCGTTTCAAACCATACGGCCTCGCGAAAAAACGCGCTTTTTCCACTCACTTCGGGCCGGGCGGCCCTGAGTGCCGCAGCCTCGCGTTTTATCTTTTCAAAGAGGAAACGACCCAGAGCCTGTCAACACAAAATTTACAAGTGATTTCAATAGATAAAATAAATGGGCTGTACACACGCCTCTTGTCTTTGGTGGCGGAGTCGCCTCGTATTCCTGACTTTCCCCCGATAAAAGCGCGCCGGAGAAGGGATGGGGGGAAGGGAAACACCTCTCGCGCGAGCAGAGGGGTTTCCCTTCCCTCAAACAACTTACGAATAGTGTTAACACGCCCTAGCGCAGCAGACGAAGCCAGGCACGCCAGAAGGCCAGTGCTCCCTGGGGATATGCGTGCAGCCATGTGCCGCTGACACTCCCATGACGGCAGCCCTCGGGTCCCAGACATTGCCCGGCGGCATCATAGCTCTGCCACAGCGCCTCTGCCGGCGCAATGGGCGTCAGCAGTTCGGCATAATGAAACTCATGCCCGCGCAGCCAGAGCGGCGCACTCTCCGTACCCGGCAGCCAGCCGGGACGTACGCATGCAGCCCTGTAGCCGAGTGCCACACGTCGCTCGCGCAAGGCCGCCTCAAGCGGCAGAACATCGCAAAAG
>CAMBWG010000060.1 GCA_945871415.1 uncultured Desulfovibrio sp. | reverse complement strand
TATTGTGGATCATATGGATGAAGGCCTGCGCGGCATGGCCAGCATCTTCGGCGGCAAGCTGACCACCTACCGTCTCATGGCCGAGCGCATGAGCGATCTTGTCTGTCGCCGCCTGGGCGTCACCACTCCCTGCCGCACGGCGGAAGAAGCCATCATTCCCGATCCCGCGCCCGAAGTTCTGGAACGTGCGGCGCGCAGCTTCCCCGCGCACGGTATCCGTCTGGTGGCCGATCGTCTGGGCGACGCCTTCGGCGACGTCGTCAAAAATGCCGCGCGGGAAGCCGACAACGGCATGCTGTGCGAATGCGAAATGGTCACGGCGGCGGAAATTGAATATGTGGCCAACGATCCCGCCACCCATTCCCTGCATGACGTGCGCCTGCGCACACGTCTGGGCATGGGGACCTGCCAGGGAACCTTCTGCTCTCTGCGGGCCGCGGCGGCTCTGGCGGAACGGCATGTGAACTTTGCCCTCTCTCCTGTGCGCGACGTACAGAACTTTCTGCAGGAACGCTGGCGCGGTCTTCGCCCCGCTCTGTGGGACACGCAGCTTAAGGAAAGCGAGCTGAACCGCGCCGTCTATCTTGCCACGCTTAATCTGGATGGAGCCTGCCGTGAGCAGAACAACTGATATTCTCGTCGTCGGCTCCGGCATGGCCGGACTCATGGCCGCCATCGTCGCCAGCGGGCAGGGCAAGCGGGTCACATTGCTTTCCCGCGGCTGCGGCTCGCTGAACATCGGCAGCGGCTGCGTGGACGTTCTCGGCTACGTCAACGGTCAGGCCGTGGGAGGACAGCCGCTGGATGCTCTGGACTCACTGCCGGAACGGCACCCCTACCGCCTTGTCGGCAAAGAAGGGGTGGCAGAGGCCCTCAAAACGCTGTGCGCCGTCAGCGCCCGGCATGGCGCGCCTCTGAAAGCGGCGGCAAGTGGCAACCGCCGCGTGCCGACCATTCTCGGCACGCTCAAACCCACCTGCCTGACGCTGCCTTCCTGCCGAGGCGAGCTGCTGGAAACGGCGTCATCGGCTCTTGTCGTCAGCGTCGAAGGGCTTAAGGACAGCCATCCGGCGCTGGTCACGGCGCAGCTGCGCCGCTATCCTCATCTTGCCGCTATAGCCTGGCACGAAGCGCATCTGGAAAACCCCATTCCCGGCGCGCATCGCAATCTCTCGCCGCTGGATATCGCCCGCTATGTGGAAAGTCCCGAAGGCACCGCCTGGCTGGCGGCCGGACTGCGGAAAGCCCTTCGCGCAACGCCTGCGGACGTGGTGCTGCTTCCTCCTGTCTGCGGTCTCAGCAACGCCGCATGGGAAGCCGTTGCGGCGGCCGTCCCCGTGCCGCTGGTGGAAATGCCGACCCTCCCTCCGGGCGTGGGCGGTCTGCGTCTGTATACGGCGCTGAAAAGCGAATTACAGGCGCGCGACGTGGATGTAGTGGAAAACGCCCTTGTCACGGAGGCCGAGTGCGACGGAAAGCACTGCGCCGCGCTTGTGGCGGAAACGGCCTGCGGCCGGCGTCGCTTTGCCGCCAAAGCCTTTGTCATGGCCACAGGCGGCTTCATGGGCGGCGGCTTCCTTTCCTCTCCCGGAGAAGCGCGGGAAACCGTCTTCGGCCTGCCTGTACTCCAGGCGGACGGCTCACCCATGCCCGCACGACCGGAGGACTGGTCCGATCAGAATATCTTCGGCAACCACGCCTTTGCCTCGGCCGGGGTCATGGTCAACTCGGCCATGTCGCCGCTGCGTATCGACGGCGCGCCCGCGCTGAACAATGTCTTTTTCGCCGGCCGCTCCGTGGGCGGCTATGATTTCGCTTCGGAAAAAAGCGGTAACGGCGTCGCCGTCGCCACCGCCTGGCGCGCCGCTCTGTCCGCGTGCGCCCAATGCTAGGGGACTTTGTCATGAGCACACATCATCCCACACCGGATGCCTGCATTGCCTGCACCACCTGCGTGGTCAACTGCCCCGTAGCCCGGGCAACGCCCAACTATCTGGGGCCGCGTCTCATCGGCCCGGCCTACGAACGTTTCCGCCTGCTGGGGCTGGACGAGGAAAAATCGCTGCACTACTGCTCAAACTGCAAAAACTGCGATATTTCCTGCCCGCACGGCGTGCCGGTATCCACCTTCAACATGATGGCCCGCGCCGACTACTGCCGCACCCACAAACCAACCCTGCGCGACTGGGTGCTGGGGCACGGCGAATTGCTGGCCAAACTGCTGCGTCCCCTGCCTGCCGGACTTAAAAACTTCGGCATGCTCAATCCGCTGACGCGTAAGGTGCTGGACAAAATCGGCATTGCCGCCGACGCTCCCCTGCCCGCCTTTGCGCCCGCACGATTCCGGGATCGGCTGGCCGGTACCTATCAGGGTATGCAGCCCCGCAAGATCGCTCTTTTTCCGGGCTGCTTCATAGACATTTATGATCCGCAGACCGGCTTTGACCTTGTCTGGCTCCTCAATCGCGCGGGCTACGAAGTGATTATTCCCAGAGAATTCTCCTGCTGCGGCCTGCCCATGATCGCCAACGGCTTTGCCAACGACGCCAAAGCCAACGCAAAACGCAATCTGCGCGCCATGCAGCGCATGCAGGAACAGGGCATTCCCGTCATATCCTCCTGCCCGAGCTGCGTGCTCATGCTCAATCAGGATGTGCCGGAATTCTTTCCGGACCTTGCGCAGACCTGCACGCCTCATGTGCTGGACGCCCAGGCTTTTCTGCTGGACTGCGTCGAACGCGGCGAGCTCTCGCTCGAACCTCAAAGCGACTTTGCCGAACGCGTTGTCTATCATGCCCCCTGCCACCTGCGGGCCCAGGGCGGCGGTCTGCCGGGGTACGAACTGCTGCGCCAGCTCCCCAATATCCATGTTGAAAATGCCGACGCGGGCTGCTGCGGCATTTCCGGCAGCTACGGCTTCAAGAAGGAAAAGTACGCCATCGGCATGGAAGTGGGCGCTCCCCTCTTTGACAGGGTCCGGCGCAGCGGCGCCGGCCTGTCCAGCTCGGAATGCGGCACCTGCCGCCTCCAGCTGACGCACGGAACCCGCAAGCCGAGTGTGCACCCGGTCTCGCTGCTGCGGCGCACGCTGGAAAAGACGGCATAGCAGGACATCTGCCATCGCAAGGGGTGGAATCACCGGAAGCAGGCGGTTTCACCCCTTTTTGCCGCCCCGGAACGTACCTTCCATCATGTCCGGGCAAACGGCCTCCCCGCAAGGACTGCAAAAGAGGCGGACTGTCTTTCTTGCCCTTGCCCTCACTTTTGAACCCGTGTATGGTCAATGCCATGAAACAACTTTGGGCGCCGTGGCGCATACAGTATATTCTGGGCCCCAAGCCGGACAGCTGCGTTTTCTGTCTTCCCGAGGGACATGAGGAAGATCGGGAGCGCCTGATTCTGCACAGGGGAACCCACGCATTCGTGGTCATGAACAAATTTCCCTACGCTAACGGTCATCTCCTTGTCTGCCCTTACAGGCACGTCATGGCGCTGGCCGATCTGACCCGGGAAGAAGCGCATGACGTTATGGATATCATGCAAACCTGCATGCCGATCCTTCAGGAGCACTTTCACTGCGAAGGCATCAACGTCGGCCTCAATCAGGGAGAAGCCGCCGGCGCAGGCATCAGGGAGCATCTGCACTTTCATCTCGTCCCGCGCTGGAACGGCGATTCCTCCTTTATGGCGGTTCTGGATGAAGTGCGTACCATACCGCAGCATCTGCTGGAGACCTACGACGCGCTCACCCCGTTGTTTCGCGAGGCTTTCAAGCACAACGCCCATTCCTAGCGCGAGGAGGTTCACATGCGCTACATCAAAGTGCTGCTGATGGTTCTTCTCATCTTCCTGGCACTGGTCTTCTTCTTTCAGAACCAGAAGCCCCTTTCCCAGGAGATGGTGCTTACGCTCAACCTCTTCTTTGTTCCGCCCATGTCGTCCATCTCCCTGCCGCTCTACTTTGTAGTGGCAAGCGCCTTTGTGGTGGGCGCGGTGCTGGCGACCTGTTTCTTCTGGTGGAACAAGGTCACCATGTCCACACGTCTTATGACCAGCAAGTGGCGTGTGCGCAGCCTTGAAAAGGAACTGCTCAAGGCGCAGAAGGCGATCGCCACCCAGGACAAGCGGGAAGCGCTTATCCGGGCCAAGACCGCCAGGGAAGAAAAGAAGGACGCCCCCGCCATCGAAGCCGCCGCCGCTCCGGCGGAAGCTCCCCGGCAGGCCGCCCAGACCGCCCCTGCCGCTCCGGCTGCCGCGGCGCCCATGGCTACCGAAGAACTGGTCCCTGATCCCGACAACCGCTAACAGCGTCCTGTCATCCTGTTTTCAAGCGGCGTTTTTGCTGGCGGGCATGCGCCCCCACAAAGACGCCGCTTTTCCTTCCTCTTTTTCCAACCTCTGCCCCACGCCCACCTATGCCGGAACCTACTGTCAAAATGACGCCCATGTTTGAACAATACATGCGCATCAAGGAAGAATACCCTGATGCGCTGCTCTTTTATCGTATGGGCGACTTTTACGAGCTGTTCTTCGATGATGCCACCATTGCCGCCAAAGAATTGCAAATCGCTCTCACCAGTCGCAGCCGCGATGCGGCAAATCCCGTGCCCATGTGCGGCGTTCCGTGGCATGCCGCGCAGACCTACATCGCGCAGCTTGTGGACAAGGGCTATTCCATAGCCATTTGCGAACAGACGGAAGATCCGCGCGCCGCCAAGGGGCTTGTCCAGCGCGCCGTGACACGCGTCATCACGCCCGGCACAGTACTGGATGACGCCAATCTTTCGGCCGGAAGCCACACCTACCTCGGCGCTGTCTTCTTCGAGGAGGACAACGGCAAACGGGAAGGCATGGGCGCCTTTGTCTGGGCTGATATTTCCACGGGCCAGTGGTCCGGCGTGGAGTTTCGCAAGGCCGTGGATATCTGGCAGTGGGTGCAGAAAATCGCCCCGCGTGAACTGGTGCTTGCCGAACGCCAGAGCGCGCCCCCCGCAAGCCTGCTGGAAGGCGTGCGCCTCGTGCGCCTGCCGGATCAGCATTTCGATCTGCGCCGCGCCACCGAACGCGTCCTCGAAGCACAGGGCGTGCGGGAACCCGAGGCGCTGGGGCTCGGCGGCAAGTCCGCGCTCATGCGCGCCTGCGGCGGCATTCTTGCCTATCTTGAACAAACGCAGAAATGCAGCCCGAGCCAGCTTCAGCCCTTCCGTCCTCTCAATCTCGGCAAGCGTCTGCTCATTGACGAGATGACGGAACGCAACCTTGAAATTTTCCGCCGCCTCAACGGACGCAAGGGTAAAGGAACCCTGCGTCACGCCATCGACGCCACAGTGACCCCCATGGGCGGCCGTCTGCTGGAAGACATGCTGCGCCACCCCTGGCGCGATGCCGCCGCCATTACCCGCATTCAGGATGCCGTTTCCTTTCTGCATGACGACGACACGCGCCGCGAAGCGATTCGCGAGGCGCTGCGCGGCGTGTACGATATTGAACGCCTTTCCACACGCATCACGCTCAACCGAGCCATGCCCCGCGACTTCCTCGCTCTGGGCAACAGCCTTACGGCCCTGCCGCGTGTGCTTGAAAGTCTGACGGCGCCCTCCGGTAACGACTACCAGACAGCGGCCCAGCAGGACGGCGACAATCTGCCCCCCGCTCTGTCGGCAATCGTGCAGCGGTGGGACAGCTTCGAAGACTGCGCCGCCCTGCTCGCCCGGGCCATTGTCGACGCGCCGCCCACCATCATCACCGACGGCGGTCTTTTTCGTCCCGGTTATAACGAGGAGCTCGACGCCATTCTCGATCTCGTGGATCATGGCGAACAGAAGCTTCAAGAACTGCTTGAAAAAGAGCAGAAGACCACCGGCATCGCCAAGCTCAAAATGGGCTATAACCGCGTCTTCGGCTATTATTATGAAGTCAGCCGCGCCGCCTATTCCGGCCCCATGCCGGAACACTTCATCCGGCGACAGACGCTGGCCAATGCCGAACGCTTCACCACGACCGAACTCAAGGCGCTGGAAGAGGACATTCTTTCCGCCTCCGACCGCCGCAAGGCGCTGGAATACTCCCTGTTCCAGCAGCTGCGCTCTCTGATGGCAGCCCAGCGCCAGCGTCTTGTGCTTATGGCGGATATGCTGGCCCATCTGGACTACTGGCAAAGTCTCGCCCACACCGGCCGGCGTAACGGCTGGTGCCGCCCGGTACTGGACAACAGCGCCAATCTGGAGATTCGCGACGGACGGCATCCGGTTGTGGAAGCAATGATCGGCACGGCCTCCTTCGTGCCCAACAGCATCACACTGGATGAAAAGCGGCGTCTCTGCCTGCTTACCGGCCCCAACATGGCCGGGAAATCCACGGTCCTGCGTCAGGTGGCCATCATCTGCCTGCTGGCGCAAATGGGGAGCATGGTCCCCGCCTCCTCCGCCGTCATAGGCATGACCGACAAAATTTTCAGCCGGGTGGGGGCCTCGGACAATCTGGCACAGGGCCAGAGCACCTTCATGGTGGAAATGATGGAAACCGCGCGCATTCTGCGTCAGGCCACCCGCCGCAGCCTGATCATCCTGGATGAAATCGGCCGCGGCACAAGCACCTATGACGGCGTGGCTCTGGCCTGGGCCGTTGTGGAGGATCTGACGGCGCGCTCCAACGGCGAACTGCGAACCCTCTTCGCCACCCATTATCACGAGCTGACGGCGCTGGAAGGGCAGATTCCCGGCGTCTTCACCATGAATATCGCCATTCGCGAACACAACAACGACATTCTCTTTCTCCACAAGCTGGTGCCCGGCCCGGCGGATCGCAGCTACGGCGTGGAGGTGGCCCGGCTGGCCGGCGTCCCCGCTCCCGTGGTGCAGCGGGCCCGCGCCATTCTTGCGGAACTGGAACGCGGCAAGGGAGGCAGCAGGCCCGCCGCTCCCCGGAGCACGGTCATGGCCCTTCCCGGTCTGACTCTTCCCGAACCGGCTGCGCCGCCCGCACAGGAAAAACCCGTTCCTCAGATATCCGCCCTTCCGCCGCAGGGCGAACACCCGCTTGTCCGTCTGCTGCGCGATATCGACACCGACAGTCTGACGCCGCTGGAAGCCCTGCGCCTCATCAGTGAATGGCACAAACTCTGGGCCGAAGATCCCGCCGCCGACGCATCCGAGCCTCCCATGCTCGAAGGCATCGATTCCCTTTCCGACAAGGAGGCTCCCCGTGAGTGAAGCCAATCCCTGGTCCGTCATCCAGAGTATTGCCGAGCGCAGAATTGCCGAAGCGCAGGACCGCGGCGATTTCGACAATCTCCCCGGCATGGGCAGGCCCCTTCTGCTGGAAGACGACAGCGCCGTACCCGAAGAATTGCGCATGGCCTACAAAGTGCTGAAAAATGCCGGCTGCCTGCCGCCGGAGCTGGCGGATCGCAAGGAGATCAACACGGTTGTGGATCTGCTGGAACACTGTCAGGATGAACGTGAGCGCGTTCGCCACATGCAGCGGCTCCGCTTTCTGGTTACCCGGGCCAAAATGCGCCATCAGCGCCCCCTGCATCTGGAAGAAGACGATCCCTATTATGATCGCCTTCTGGACAAGTTGCAGGCCGCGCACGAGGAAAAACCGTCTCCACAGCGCATCTCAGGAGGAAAGGCATGAAGAAAGGCGTTGTTGCGGGCATCGTTATTGGAATCCTGGCTCTCGGCGGCATCGGCGGGAGCCTTGCCCTCCCGGACAGAGCAGAAGACTACGTCCGCGATACCATAGCCCGGGCCGCCCTGCCGGGTTATGACCGCGCGGAATGCGACGACGTGCGCATCTCGCTCCTGCAGCGCACCGTCACCATCTCCAATCTGCGCCTCGCCGGCCCCGGAGGCGAACATCGTTGTCGTGAACTGACGCTGCGCCCGACCCTTCCCCTGATGCTGGCAACGGCCGTTCCTCCCCTGCGCTATCTCCTGCTGCCGACGTCCGGCCCCGTCATTCTGGGGACTATGGAGGCACAGGATATTACGGGACACATCCTTCGGGACGTCGCCCCTCTGACGCCGAAAATGCCGACATCCCGTCTCGAAACCGGCGCGGCGGCGCTGTCCTTTCTCGATATGCAGGTGGACGCATCCCTCCTCAGCAGACTTCTGAACGGAGAAAAATTCGCCGTTCAGGACCTTACCGGACGGGCGGGAGCCGCTCGCATCCATGCTGCATCGGTACGCCTGCGGCAGCCGAATCTCTGCAGTGTGGAAATAAAAAAACTCCGCCTGAACGATGTTCTCACGGACTTCAGCATAGCGCTTTGTGAAGCCGAAGACGTCAGTATTGCGGATACGTCGGGAGGCATGAACAAAAGCTGCTCGCTTCTGCGCCTGACGGATATCTCCATCCCGCCAAATATTCTGAAAACGATTATAGCCGACATGCCGTTTTTCCCTTCCGGTCTGGAACGGGCAGTTTCAAAAGCGGCGGCAAAACATACCCTCTACCGCAATGTGACACTGGAGAACGGCACGCTCTCCTTTGCCTATGAAGCTCCCGAAACCTGCAGCGTCAAGCGCATATTTTCGGACGTTGACCCGGATATGCGAAAAGGCATTCTGCAAATAGAACGCCTGTACATTCCGCCGCGTCTGTTATTCGGCGAACTGCCGCACATCCCGGGCATGGACAAACTGCTTCTTGATTGCACATGGGAGCATACCCGGAACAATGACCGGTCCCGGGAAAACATTTCCCTGACTGTCGCCGACATGGGGCATATAACAACCGATCTGGAATATACCGCCAACGCGGATATTCTGTCTCCGGATGCCGATCTGCAGACTCTGCTCGGCGTGCAGTTTAAAAAGGTTTACATACGCTACGAAGACAGAGGCGGTATCGCCCGGATACTGGCCGAACAAGAGCATCCAACAGAAACTCTCCGCCAGCTCGACATGCTGGCAGCGCAATTTTCCGCTATGCTTCCTGAAGCCAGTAAACCGCTGATCGAAGCTCTGCGCACGACCCTGCGCACCCCCGGTACACTGGAAATCCGTCTGCGGGAAGGCATGGAAATAACCGTGCCTGAACTTCTGGCGGACATCGCCAGTCACGGACTCGGACGCAGCTTCGAGGCCTCCGCCGTTCCCGGCAAGGAGAACGTCACGGATCAGATTCTCCGTGTGCAGACGCAATAAAGCATCTTCAGTTTGAAACGCCCGGCTAAGATTGCAAACCATACGGCCTGTCGTTTCACAGAAAAAACGCGGTTTTTCCGCTCTCTTCGGACCGGGCGGCGCTGTGCCGCCGCCTCGCGTTTCACCTTTTTCAAAGGTGAAACGCTCTAAAACCCGGCCCTTATCATAACAGGAGATACCATGAAAAAGGCAGCCATCACAGGAATCGTCATCGGCGCACTGGCCATCGGCGGCATCGGCGGTAATTTTGTCGTTTCGCAGATGCTCGAAAACC
>CAMBWG010000059.1 GCA_945871415.1 uncultured Desulfovibrio sp. | reverse complement strand
CGTCGCTGGTGATTCAGCGGGGCGGTCTGCTGTTTATGGAAGACGCCCTGCGGGATTACGTTGTCCGCAGTCTTGGCCCTCATCTTGCAGCCATGCCGGGGCAGGCGGAGCTGACGGATTTTCGTCTGCCGGAATATATCTTCCTGAGTCATTCGCAGCAGCGGGTACAGCTGGAGGTAGGCAAGCTCTCTCCCGGGCGCGTCACCCTGCGCTTTGCGGTGCAGGAAGCGGACGGAACGGTGATCCGCCGCGTTTCGGGACTGGCAAATCTGGTTCTCTGGGTCACGCTCCCGGCAGCGGCCCGGCCGCTGAACAAGGGCGAGAACCTGAGCCCCGACGCCGTGACGTTCATTCGCTTTAACGCTTCGCAGTTGCGGGGCGTGCCGTGGGACGGGCAGGGCGGCCCCTGGCAGACTTCCCGCAGCCTTACGACCGGCGAACCCATTCTGCAAAGCGATCTGGCAAGCCAGCTGATGGTGCGGCGCGGCGATGTGGTCAAGCTCATCTTCAAGCGCGGCAACGTGTACATGGAGACGCATGCCGAAGCTCTGGGCGACGGCGAGCCCGGCGGAACCATTGCGGTACGCAACCTGCAAACCAAGAAACAGGTCTACGGCATCGTGCAGGACGGCAATACTGTCATTATTCGTTAACAGGAGCATTTTTCAGCCGTCTCCGGCTCCGGGCATAAAAAGATCGCCGTCGGGATGGCATGGTCAGTCATTAGTGACGTTGTTCCAAGGGAGAATCAATCATGAGGACACGCCTGTTTGCTCTGGCGCTGTGCGCCGTCTTCCCGTTGTGCGCCGCCTGCAGCGGCAGCACCAACAGAACCCCCAGTATCCGTACCACCATGACGCCGCCGCAGGAATACCGGCAGGAAGAGAACCTGCCCAATAATCCCGGTTCCATTTTTGCGGCCAGCGACTCGGATACGCTGTTTTCCGACAGCCGGGCCCGCCGCGTGGGCGATATTGTTATTGTGAAGCTGGTGGAAAATACCAAGGCGCAGCACAAGGCCGAGACTTCTGTGGACAAGGATAACAACAATAACTACGGCGTGAGCGCTCTGATGGGAGAGAGAAAGGTGGGCTTCCTGCCTTTTGTGGGCATCGGTCCCCGTGCCGCCATAGGGGCGAATCCGCTTGTGGCGTCCAACTCGGTCAGCGATGTGAACAGCACCGGCAAGACCAAGCGTGAAAATTATGTGACAACCTCTCTGGCAACGCGCGTTATTCGCGTACTGCCCGGCGGGCTGCTGCAAATCGAGGGCGCGCGGGAAATCCGCGTGAATGAGGAAACGGAATACATGGTTGTGCGAGGCATGGTGCGCGCCAAGGACGTGACCGCCGACAACTCCGTGCTTTCCACGCAGATTGCCGATGCTTCGATTCAGTACTACGGCAAGGGCGTGCTGTCCGACAAGCAGAAGCCCGGCTGGTTCAGCCGTCTGATGGATAACGTGTGGCCGTTCTAATACTTCCGGATTTTCCGCAATCCCGGCAGGCATAGAGCGAAGCGTGGCGGCACCGCGCCGCCCGGCCCGAAGTGAGCGGAAAAACGCGCTTTTTCCGCGAAACGGCAGGCCGTATGGTCTGAGACGCAACGCGTTTCAAACTAAAAATGCTCTGGTCCTGCCGGGGTGCGGGGAAGAGGGGACGGAACGACGGCAGGGGAAACCATGTCGTTGTTGCCCGGCGGCGAAGATATGCGACGCGCGTCTCGTACGGACGCGGAAGAGGACGTCCGGCTGCGCCAAGGGGTAAGCCTGGGGAGGCCGTTCCCGAAAAAGGGAGGGAGACCAGTTGGTTTCCCTCCCTTTTGGCATTGCGGGGCAGCCGCTGTCTGTTGCGGGGGAAAGAGGGAGGACGCGCCGGGAGCGACGCCGATGTGCCCGCGCTGCTGCTTTCCCGGGCGAGACGATTTGTCTTTATCAGAAAGGCCTCCCGCGAACAGATATCAGGCTCAGGACTTATTACTGTTTTCTTGAGGGGGAAGAAACCCCTTTGCTCTGCTGTCGATGGCCCGTAAGGCTGTCGCCTGACGGGCACGGCCTGCGGCCGCCCGTCGGGTCGCTGCCTGTGGCAAAAAGGGCGTTCCCGTAAACTCCCCCTCAAACTCTCCCATCTTCCCCAAAACCCGCACGCAACATGCAGGCAGGCAAAGATAGGCGTTTTCATAACGTGAAGTTATGTTTTGTTTTTTGCAAGTTAACCCGCAGAAAAACAGCTCTTGATAATGAGTTCTGACCCTGGAGCGTTTTAGAGCGTTTCACCTTTGAAAAAGGTGAAATTCGAGGCGGCGGCACCGCGCCGCCCGGCCCGAAGTGAGCGGAAAAAACGCATTTTTCCGCGAAACGACAGGCCGTATGGTTTGAAATACGAAGCATTTCAAACTGAAAAAGCTCCAGAGTCTTTTCAGTTTATAATACTTTGCGGTGCCGTCTGCCTTTTTATGGCAAAACGCTCTAGCCGCGATAGAGAATGCTTTCGTTGATGTCGCCCAGCGAGGCGCAGCCGGTAAGGAGCATGGCCTGCGTAAGCTGTCCCTTGATGCCTTCAAAATAGGCCTTGACGCCTTCGAGACCGCCGCCGATGGCCGCCACGGAAACAGGACGTCCGATAAGGACGGCTTCCGCGCCCAGAGCAAGCATCTTGAGGACGTCCACGCCCGTGCGGATGCCGCCGTCCACGAGAATGTGGATATGGCCGCGTACGGCTTCGGCAATGGCGGGCAGTACTTCGGCGGTACCGGGGCAATGATCGAGCACGCGGCCGCCGTGATTGGAGACCACAATGGCATCAACGCCCGCATCAACGGCACGGCGGGCGGCTTCGGTCGTCATGACGCCCTTGATCATCAGCTTGCGTCCGGCGTCGTGCACAAAGGAAGCCAGGTCTTCCAGTTCCTTCTGCGACATGGGCGCAACGGGACGTCCCATCTTGCGCAGGGTAATCAGCCCGGCGGCGTCCACGTCCACGCCCAGCACGGGGCAGCCCGGGGCCAGCAGGCGTTCCGCCTTGTCGTACAGTTCCTTGCCTTCCCACGGTTTGACGAAGGGGATACCATAGCCGTTTTCAGCGCGCAGCGCGGCTTCGGCGCCGTCCACGATGAAGGGCGGCACCCCGTCGCCGGTACAGCCCACGGCCCCGGCGGCACGGCTGCCGGAGACGACGGCATGGATGTAGTCGTCTTCGCTCATGCTGTCGCCCATATTGAAGGAGACGCCGCCGATGGGAGCCGCCAGAACGGGCAGTTCCATGTCGAAACCGAGCAGGGAAAGCTGGGTCTTGGGCTCGCGCGCGTCATGCAGGGCGGTCATGTTCAGCCGCTGGGCCGCCAGCGCGGTCACGTTGTTGCGGAACGAAGCCCCCGTGACGAGTCCTCCCATGCCGGGCACTTCTCCGGCGCAGGCGCGGCCGTCGCATACGGGACAGACACGGCAGAAGCCTTTCATGCGCTCTCGTGCGAGCTTGCGTACATCATTCATGCTCATTCTCCTTGCTCGGCGACGCTGCGCCGACGATTGGTAGTCGTGCAACATATAGCGCAGGCAGTGCCCTCTTGGCTAGGGTCAATCCTCCTTCTTCCCGCGTTTCCGGGAGGCGGACAGGCTGAGGATATTTATTTGTACTTTTTTTCTCAGCTTTTCGTTGCCGTCCGGGGCTTCCGGCGTGAAATACCGATTTTTATCCAAAAAAATGTTTTTATTTTAATGGAATAGAAGCGCAGAGCAAAGAGCCTGTATTTTTGTCGAAGAATGTCGGGTGATTTTTTGCACAAGCGCTTGACTTTTGCCCGGCCGCCCCCTACAAGAAACGAGTGTTTGGTTGTGCGCACAAAGATGACGGCCGCCGCTGTTACCCATGCGTCATGGACGGTAGTTGCGGGCGGCGGCCGGTGCGTATGCTTGCTCCTTGCAGTCTTGGGGGCGGATGCCGGAGAGAGGTCCGCGACCGCGCGTCCAGAGCATTTTCAGTGTGAAACGCTGTGCGTTTCACACCATACGACCTGTCATTGTGCGGAAAAATGCGGTTTTTCCGCTTACTTCGGGTCAGGCGGCGCTTGGGCCGCCGCCTCGCGCCTTCAAAGGAAAACGCTCTATTCCGGCTTTCTTCCGCCGCTTTCGTCCCTGCGCCCCGTTCGATGCTTCCGAACGGGGCTTTTTTGTGTCCGGAGGGTGTGCGGCATGTGTTGCGTGTCCAGAAGGCAATGGCTATAGTGACGGCATGTTGCATACCTTCAACCCCGCGGCGGCAAGCCGTCCTCTCTATGACCATTCCTGATATTCGCGCCGCGCTGGCGGCGGACAAGGCCACTGTAGGCACCTGGCTGCAACTGCCCTCGCCCGATGTGGCGGAGCTGATGGCCCGCGCGGGCTATGACTGGGTTGCCGTGGACATGGAACATGGCTCGTTCGGGCGTACCGGGCTGCCTGATATCTTCCGCGCCATAGAATGCGGCGGCGCGGCGCCCTTTGCCCGGCTGCCCGTGGCGGCCAAAACGACGGTCAAGGCGGCGCTGGAGGCCGGCGCACAGGGATTGATTTTTCCCATGATTGAAACCCGGGAACAGCTGGATCAGGCCATCAGCTGGGCCGTTTATCCCGGGCATGACGACGGCCGCGCCCCCGGTGAGCCTTTGCGTGAGAATCGCGGTGTGGGCTATTGCCGCGCCAATGTGTTCGGCAAGGACTTTGACGCCTACATGACGCGGCGCGCCCCCGAGATCTTCCTTGTGGCGCAGATCGAGCATATCCGGGCCGTGGAAAATCTGGATGCCATTCTGTCGCATCCGCGGCTGGATGCCATCATGGTGGGGCCGTACGATCTTTCCGGTTCCATGGGGCTGACGGCACAGTTTGATCATCCTGACTTCAAGGCCGCCATGGAGCGTATTCATGCCGCCTGCAAGCGGCACAAGCCGCTTATGGGACTGCATATCGTACAGCCGGACCCGGCGGAGCTGCAACGTCAGATTGCGGCGGGCAGCCGCTTCATTGTCTACGGTATTGATTCCGTCTTTCTTTGGCGCAGCGCGGAGCGTCCGCGCTAGAGCGCTTCGCCTTTGAAAAAGGGAAAACGCGAGGCGGCGGCCCAAGCGCCGCCCGGCCCGAAGTAAGCGGAAAAACCGCGCTTTTTCAGAGAAGGGCAAGAGCATGCGGCAAGCCTCCTTCAAAGGCCATGCGTAGCCTGTATGTTCTATTCGTTTGAAATAAGTTGTAAATTTGTGTCAACACGCCCCTGTCGTCCGTAAAGGAGGATTTTGTGAAAATCACGGTTTTCGGCGGTTCCGGTTTTCTGGGATCGCATATCTGCGATAAACTGTCCGAGGCGGGGCATCAGGTCACCATTGTGGATGTCCAGCCTTCGCCGTGGCTGCGCCCTGATCAGATTATGATGCAGGGCAGCATCCTGGATGAAGAAACGGTACGCCGCGCCGTGGATGGCGCCGATATGGTGTTCAACTATGCCGGTATTGCCGATATCGGCGAGGCCAACAACCGTCCTGTGGATACGGCGCGCCTCAATGTGGTGGGCAATGTCATGGCGCTGGAAGCCTGCCGTCAGGCCGGCGTCAAGCGCTATGTGTTCGCCAGTTCGCTCTATGTCTACGGCAAGTCCGGCGGTTTCTACCGGTGCAGCAAGCAGGCCTGCGAAATCTACATCGAGAATTATCAGGCCATGCATCATCTGCCCTACACCATCCTGCGTTACGGTTCTCTGTACGGGCCGCGGGCGGACAAGCGCAACGCCATTCACCGCTTTGTGCACGAGGCGCTGACCACCGGCAGCATCACCTATTACGGCGCTCCCACGGCGCTGCGGGAATATGTGCACGTGGATGATGCGAGCACCGCAACGCTGATGGTGCTTGATCCGGAATTTGAGAATCAGAACATCATCATTTCCGGCAATCAGCCCATGCGTGTGGGCGATCTGTTCAAGATGATCGGCGAGATGCTCGGCAGGGAGCTGACCATCAAGTATCAGAACGATCCCAACAGCGGGCACTACCAGATCACCCCCTATTCCTTCATGCCCAAGATCGGTCGCAAACTGGTGCCGCCGCTGACCGTGGATCTCGGGCAGGGCATTCTGCGCGTCATGGAAGAAGCCCACAAGGCCGAGCATCCCGAATTGCAGAGCGAAGGCGGCTATCTGGTCGCCACGGACGACTAGAGCATTCACCTTTGAAAAAGGCAGTACGCGAGGCGGCGACACAGCGCGTTTTCTCTTCCATCCTCCGGGCCTGTCGGCATGTTCCGGTCGTATCGCCGTATTTCCCGTAAACGACAACATCCTGTATCCAGGAGATTCTCATGAATATCATTGCCATTATTCCCGCCCGCATGGGGTCCAGCCGTTATCCCGGCAAGCCGCTTGCCCTTATTCACGGGGTGCCCATGGTGGGGCATGTGGCCTTCAGAACCCGGCAGAGCTCTCTGCTGAGCGCCACCTATGTGGCCACCTGCGACGATATTATTGCAAGCTATTGCGAAGATGCCGGCCTTGAATGCGTCATGACCGGCGATCATCATGTTCGCTGCTCCACGCGTACCGCCGAGGCTCTGCTGAAGATCGAGGAAGCCACGGGGCGCAAGGCCGATATCGTGGTCATGGTGCAGGGCGATGAACCCATGATCACCCCCGACATGATCGACGCGGCCGTGGAACCCATGCTGAAGGACCCCTCCATCAACGTCGTGAATCTCATGGCCGAGATGGAAACCATTGAGGAATTTGAAGATCCCAACGAGGTTAAGGTCGTTGTGGACCGTAACATGGATGCTCTGTACTTCTCGCGCGAACCCATTCCCTCGCGCAAGAAAGGTTCCGACAAGGTCCCCATGCGCAAACAGGTCTGCATTATCCCCTTCCGCCGCGACTATCTGCTGCGCTTCAATGAGATGGAAGAAAGTCCTCTGGAAATCTACGAGTCCGTGGATATGATGCGGATTCTTGAATACGGTGAAAAGGTGCGCATGGTGCCTACCGATAAGCGCACCTACAGCGTTGATACGCCGGAAGACCTCGCCCGGGTGGAGCGCCTCATGACGGGCGACGCCCTCATGAAAACCTACAGCAAGCAGGCATGAGCGGGCGTCTTTCCCTGCGTCGTCGCTGCGCCGCGGCTCTGGAGGAAATTTGGATCTGCCTCTGGGGCTGGATTCCCACGCCGCTGGGAACACTTCTGCGGCTGGCGGCCTGGCGCTGGTGCTTCGCGACCTGCGGTTCCGCTCGTTTTGCCACGGGTATAACGCTGCTGGGGTGCCGCCATATGCGTTTCGGTAACGGCGTGCGTATAGGACGCGGCTGTTTTCTTTCCGCCGAAGACGGAAAACTGGAGCTTGCGGACGAAGCGGCGCTGTCCCCTCATGTGCATGTGGGCGCGGATCATGGTCTGATCCGTATCGGCAGGCAGACGGCCATCGGGCCCGGTACGGTGATTCGGTCTGCCAATCATCGTTTTGCCGATGTTTCCCGGCCCATCATGCGGCAGGGACACGATTACGGGGAAATCATCATAGAAGACGACGTCTGGATCGGCGCAAACTGCGTCATTACGCCCAATGTGCGTATTGGTCGCGGCGCCGTGGTCGGCGCCGGGGCCGTGGTGACCCGTGATGTGCCGCCGTATACCGTTGTCGGCGGCGTGCCTGCGCGTCCCATTTCCCGGCGAGGCAGGGCCGCGGATTGATCTCCTGACTTTTACCGGCCCCGGAGGCGCAACGGCCCCGGGGCCTTTTGCGAGGTGTGTTGCCATGCTGCACTGTCTGGCCTTTGACTGCGACGGCGTTCTGCTGGACAGCGTCCCTGTGAAGACGCGGGCCTTTGCCCGGATTGCGGAGCCCTACGGCGCGGAAGCCCGGGATCGCTTTGTCATGTATCATACGGTTCACGGCGGCGTGAGCCGCTACAAAAAATTCGAGTGGTTCTACCGGGAAGTGCTCGGGCGCGAGATTACGCCGGAAGAATCCGCCGAGCTGGGGCGCAAGTTTGCGGAGTATGCGCTGGATGAGGTGCGCCGCTGCCCCATGATTGCCGGAGCCGAGGACGTGCTGCGGCGCTGGCAGGGGGTGCTCCCTCTCTATGTTTGTTCGGGAGCTCCGCAGGAAGAATTGGATCTGGTGCTGCGGGAGCGCGGCCTGACCGGTTATTTCCAGGGCATTTTCGGTTCGCCGCCGGCCAAGGCCGAGTTGCTGGCGCGGGCGGTCTCCGTTGCGGGCGTTCTGCCCGAGGAATGTCTCATGGTGGGTGATGCGCCTACGGATCGCCATGCCGCAGAAACAGTGGGGACGCTTTTTTACGGTGTCGGGCCGGAAGTGAAGGGGGGAGATATTCCCTGGGGAGAGGACCTTACGGGGCTCAACGACTGGATAGCTGCCCGGGTGGCCGTCAAGGGCTGATTGTATGGCTCGCTTTTCTCCAGTCTTCCGGCGGACACTGCTGATTATTCTGGCCATTATTCTGGCCGAAGGGTTGTTTGTCCTGCTGCTTCAGGGAACGGGCGACTCCAGCTTTTTCCGCTGGGCGGGCAAGGATGGCGGCGATTCGGCGGGAAGTGGCGTCGCCTATTCGGAAGACGGTTCGCTCATGCCCGGAGAGGTCGAAGCTCCGCCTCCTCCGAGTTATCTTCCCGAGGAAATCCGCACGATCCGTCCCGACGCGCCGCAGGCGTCGGCACAGGAACGGGCCCGGGCCAACGAGGTTCTTCTGCATGCCAATCGGGCTTTTTCAAAGATGCAGGGGACGTATGATGCCTATGTGGCCGCCATGCTGCAGCTGACGGATGTGTATGAGCGGGACTATACGGCTCCAGTGCCGCCGGACCGCCCGATGCGCGTTACG
The DNA here is from genome assembly GCA_945871415.1 of uncultured Desulfovibrio sp. Classification (GTDB taxonomy): domain Bacteria; phylum Desulfobacterota; class Desulfovibrionia; order Desulfovibrionales; family Desulfovibrionaceae; genus Desulfovibrio. The sequence continues at coordinate 697 of CAMBWG010000059.1, read as the reverse complement.
CTTTCCTCCGATCTTGCGCCGCCCGAGCAGCTCTGGACGCCCGCCGGCATTCAGAGTTTCAAGGAAGGTCTGGCGGGCATGGATGCCGCTATGGATTCCATGCGGGCGGACTATATGGCCCTGATGCGCTATGTGGCGGATGATTCCATCCGGGATGACGGGGTCAAGGGCAAGGGACTGACGCTTTCCATCCGGCGCAGCGGCGAAGAGTACGGCAAGGCACGGGAAAAAGTCCTGTCCAGTCTCAACAACGAAGCGGAAAAGGCGGAGCAGACCCTGCTTCAGGGGCATCCCCTGCGTCCGCAGATTCAGGCGGCCAAGCTGCTTACGGCCCGTATGCGCCTTGCGCCCGCCATGCTGGCGGGAGACAAGCCCGATCCGCTTGTTCTGGATCGCTGGCGCAGAGAACTGGAAGGTATGATCAACGAAGCCGCTCTGCTGCCCTGTTCCGTTCCCGGCGAAGTGGAGCGCCGCTGGCGTGTCTTTCTTCGCACCGCGGCGGAATTTCCGCAGGTGGTTCTTCTCGGCCAGAGGGCCGGATTTGACGAAATACTGCGCGGCCAGCTCAATACGACCTACACCCGCGTACAGCAGGCCTATAACGAGTTTGTCGCCGCCGTGAACGCTTAGAGCGTTTCAATGTTGAAAAAGGTGAAACGCGAGGCGGCGGCACAGCGCCGCCCGGCCAGAAGTGAGC
>CAMBWG010000058.1 GCA_945871415.1 uncultured Desulfovibrio sp. | reverse complement strand
TCAGATTGAAAGTCCGTCCGTCCCGGATGCCACGACAGCCCGCTTTTCAGGAAATTCTATGGAAACTTCGCCTGCAACGTCCGTCCCTGTCGAAACGATTCTTGAAATTATCAACAAGGCGCAGCAGACAGCCCGCCATGTGTATCTGATTCAAGACGCCTCCTATGGCCGCGCCCTGCTGCAATCGCGCTTTGAGGAGCTGCCGAAAGCCGTTCTTCAGGAAAAGATCGACATGTTTCCCGAGCTGTTATTAATTGCTCTGCCCGAGGAAAAAAATTTCTTTCCCGGCTTTCTCCCCCGGGCAGCAAAGCCCTATCCCTGCACGCTTCTCATATCTTCCAGAACTATCTCGGAGCTTTCGCCTTTCCTGCGGCACAGACTCGTATGCGAGCAGCACGACGGCTCCGAACTCCAGCTGAATTTCTCCGCCCGCACACTGGGGGCCTTCCTTGCAGCCCTCTCACCGCGGCGCGCCGCCCGCTTCTTCGGCCCGGCAGAAACGCTGCTCTGGTCGGAACGTGACATACACGGCGAACCGCACTGGCACGCCCGCACGTTTCCCGCCCTGACGGACGAAGCCTTTCTGCAGGCCATGAAGGAACTGAAAGCTCACCCGATATGGCAACTGACGGAGAAGGAAGAGCGCAGCTTTCAAAAGCACGACAGAAAACGTCTGCTTGCGAGTCTGTGCCGTGAACTGCTGAAAAACCCGGCCTTCCGGCTGCGGGATCTGCCAGATGAAGAAATTCTGCGCCAGGTCGATCAAACCGCCGCCCTTGCCGGAACATACGGACTTACTTTCTTTATCAGCGTCCTCTTTTTCTGCCGTCAGGAGCTGACGCATTTCCCCGGCATACATCTCCATCCCAAGATCGCCGCTCTTTTCCGGGAGCCCATGCAGGACCCCTACTATAAAAACAGAGTCATACAGCGCGCTATTAATAATATGCGCGATGACCTGCTCCGCTACTCAAAGGAGTATCTGGAAACGTCGCGTTATCCGGTACCGGAAGACACGCCGGCCACCTTTGAAGAAGAAACGACGCGCTCCTGCAGTCTGTTCCGGCACGCTCTGGGCGCGCTCTCCATGTCCGTCCCGTGGGAAAACAAACTTCTCGGACAGCAGGACGACGCTCCTGACGGCCTTGCCCTGCCGCTTGAAACAGAAAAATACGAGGCCGGCCGGGAAGATATTCCGGAGTGCCCGCCTTGCGGCGGCGCATCCTCAGCTGCGGAAGAACTGGAGCAGAAGCTTGCTCTGTTTCAGTACGGCCTGAACAGATTTTCATGTTCAGTTCCCTGGAATGACAGACTCAGAAAGCAGGCGCCGATCAGCGCCTGCCTTGACGGCTTTACGCTCCCGGCGCTGGACCAGCCGATCGGGACATTGCCCGCGGGGCGTATCGGGCTCATGTGCCTGCTGTATTTCCAGGGCGGGCATCTGGCAAAAGTTCAGGAAGGAGTCTGCGAATGCATCCGGGAATACGCCCGCCTTTCGAACACTGCGGCACGATGTGGCAAAATCGCCGGACGTGTCGCGCTGGCGGGCGCAAAAGGACTGACGCTCCCGGATGAAGCCCGGATACGCAAGATGCAGGAACAGGGCAAAAAGGAGTTTTCCTGCCTTCTTTCCTCTTCCGCAACGCGCGAAGCCTATGAATGCCGCCCCCCCGCAAGCCTGCTGGAGGCGCGGGTATATCTGAACGAAACGCCACCCCGGACCGGGAAAAGAACGCGCCCTGCCCCGCCTCCCGTACCGCTCGACAGACGCATCAGCACCCTCGCCGTGATCTTCCCGCCTTCGCTGTTTCTTAAGGACTCACGGCCCCTCCCCTTTATCACGCTCCTGCTCCGCTGGTGCGAACGCCTGCGGCCGATCAGCGGCGCAGCGGGATGGGGGATCGCGCCTGTGTGCGAGCCGACGCGGGCAGCGGCCATGACGCCGTTTCTCCAGCCCCATCTCCGGCGCTTTCCGGGGCTGAGTCAGCTCCCCCCTCTCGGCAGCGCATCCGTGGAACCCGTCGTTCCCGTCAACTGGCTGACCATACTCGACGAGAAACGAATCGCGCGCATCGGCGGCCCGGAAAAGCTCGCCACGCTCGGTCCGGACTTCCCGATAAGGGCATATTCCGGCGGTCGTATCATTCAGGCAGGCCCACGGCCGGAACTTGGCGACGGCGACAGGGGAGATGTCCCCCGCTTCTACGACAATGTGCGGGAGTTGCTGCGCCCCCTCTGCGCGCCGGAAAGCCCCTTGTCCGCATGATCCTCCTGAGAGCATATTCAATACGGCCTGTCGTTTAGCGAAAAAAACGTGTTTTTCCACTTACTTCATGCAGGTCTGCGCTGTGCCGCCGTCTCGCGTTTCACCTTTTTCAAAGACAGAACGCTCTGAAAACGTCTTTTGCTCCTCCGTATCAGGAGGCCGGCAAACAGCCCGCCGTCGTCCCGCACAGGGGACGCGGCGCGGCATCAGCGTCCGGCAAAAATGTCCTGTCTCCGACGGCCTCTTGAAAAACATAAAAATAAATATTATATCAAATAACAATTAATTTATACAATGAAAGGAGACTCCTATGGGTTCTTCCGCCTGTCGTCTGGGGGATCGCTCCAACTGTCCTGCCGACATTCACGGCAAGCCCTGCTGTCCGCATAATGTTACCGGTCCTTCCATCTCCGGCTCTCCGAATGTTCTTATCAATAACAGACCGGCGCTTCGGGTGGGCGACAACGGTTTTCACGCCATATGCTGCGGCCCCAACACCTGGAAGACCATAAAAGGCAGCCTCACGGTTCTGGTGAACGGCAAGCCGCTGGTTCGCAAGGGTGATGCCACGCTGCACTGCGGCGGTTTCGGCAGGATGATAGACGGCAGCAACAACGTCCTTGCCGGATAAAAACGGCACGCGCCCAGCTCAGCGGCAGACACGCGACAAGCCACCTTTCGGGGTGGCTTTTTTTATTGCCTGCCCACAGCCACCGCCATACTCACGCATCCGGCACGGAAACGGACTTTCCATACGTAAAACAACAACTTATAAATCAATATCAGTTTTACTTGAAAATCATCTGAAAATGACTACACTCCATCAAAAATGAAATAAGCAATATCTTTATGCTGCGGGGGAGCGCATGCGCTGGTTTGAGGGATGGACAAAGGAGCTGCCGGACGGAACGGCCTGCGGAAGCGAAAATATTCTGTTCGACCCGGAATTTGAGGCACTGCAAAACGAGGTCAACAAAAATGACGCTCTGCAACCGGACAGTCGCACGGACTGGGCCCTTGTCCTTGAGATGGCGACAGAACTTCTTGCTAAAAGAGTCAAGGATCTCTGGGTATTCTGCTATGGCAGCCGCGCCGTCTACGAGCAGGAGGGTCTTTCCGGGCTGACCGCCTCCCTTGAAATCACAACCCGGTATCTCACATCCTGCTGGGAGGAACTCCATCCCTCCGCAAGCCGCATGCCCCGGCGGGCGGCTCCCTTTCTCTGGCTGGTGGCCAGGCTGGAAAACCTGATGCCCGCCAATGCCTTCCCGGTGGAAAAACAGGAAACCTATGAAGGCTTCCGGCAGGCATTGCAGGCACTGCAACAGGTGCTTGACGAACACATGGGGGAAAACGCCCCGTCGTTTCGTAATATCCTGAGGGCCATTCCCCAAAAAAGAGAAGCGCCCCCGGAAAAGCCCGCGGCGTCGGCGTCCCCGGTCCCGACGCCGCCGACGCCGCTGCCGTCCGGGAGCGCCGGGATCGTGACCAGTCTGAACAGCGACGGGCGCGTGCCGGACTCCATTCTGCCCCAGCTTCTCCGGGCGACCATGGAGCAGGCCCAGCAGCTGGGGGCTCATTTTCTCAGTCAGGATATCCGGGACTGGAGAGTGTACCTGCTGCACCGCGCGGCGCTCTGGACAACCGTTGTCCAGCTGCCTCCCGCCAACGGAGAGAAGGTTACCCAGCTGCGTATGGTGCTGCCGCAGGACAAGGCACTGGCCTATGCCGCCGCTGTGGACAACAAACAGTATGAAAGCATCCTGCCGCAGATTGAGCGCACCGCGAGCAAGGCGCCCTTCTGGTTTGACGGACATCACCTTGTCGTCCGCTGCCTTGACGCTCTGGGAATCCACGATGCGCGGGATATCGTCTGCCGCATCCTGTGCGCCTTTCTGCAACGCTATCCGGCGCTTCCCGGCTACAAATTTCATGACGGGACGCCCTTTGCCTCTCCCGATACCGCGCAATGGCTGGACTCGCTCCGCAATAAAGAATCAGCGGCAACAGAAAAACACGTGACACATGCCGGCGATGCGGAACAGGCGCAACGCGAGGATCAACGGCTCGAGCAGGCCGTTGCCATTGCGGAAGAACAGAATTTTGAAAAAGGGCTGGCCTCTCTCGGACCCGGCGCTTCCGGAAAAAGCCGCCAGGCCATTCTGCACGGCCTCCTGCTTGCCCGCTACTGCCTGCGCGCGGGTCGCCCCCAGACGGGCAGGGAGCTGCTCCTTGAACTGTATGCGCGGCTGGAGCAGTGGGGGGTGCTGGACTGGGAGCCGGAGCTGGGCGCGCAGATTCTTACTCTGCTCATCCAGAGCGGCGGCGACAAGGGGCAGGACGGTCTGCGCCGCCGCCTCTACTCCCTTCAGGCGGCGACGGCAATCAGGCTGTTCAGCTAAAACGTTTTACCTTTGAAAAAGGCAAAACGCGAAGCGGCGCCACAGCGCCGTCCGGCCAGAACTCAGCGGGAAAACAACACGTTTCTCGAGAACCGACAGACAGATGGTTTGAGACGCGAAGCGTTTCAAACTGAAAAAGCTCTATACGGCACAACAGGGGGAAACAGCGGGCGGCGTCCGTCGCGCGACGTCGATTTTCCGCCCCCGCCACGCGGCTTCCGTCACGGGATTTTCCTCTGACGGCATATACAGGAATCTACCAGCACTGGAGGACGTTATGGCCAAGGACTCATCCCTTGCACCCAAAGAACGCATCAACGTGACGTTCCGCCCCGCCACCGGAGGCGCGCAGGAAGAAGTGGAACTGCCGCTTAAGCTCATGGTGGTAGGCGACTTTCTGCAACGTCAGGACGAACGGGCGCTTATCGACAGAAAACCGGTGAGCGTCAATAAGAACAATTTTTCCGATGTGATGGCGAAACAAAATCTGACAGTGCAGCTTTCGGTGCGTAATCGCCTGACGGATAACGAAGATGCGGACGACCTGCCGGTTTCGCTCTCCTTTCAGAGTCTGCGCGATTTTGAGCCCGAAGGCGTGGCCCGCCAGATTCCGGAAATGAACAATCTGCTCAAGCTGCGGGACGCTCTGATTTCCCTCAAGGGGCCTCTGGGCAATATTCCCGCGTTTCGCGCGGCTCTGGATGAAGTCCTGCAGGACGAGGAGCGGCGTCGCCAGATCATGGAGGAGCTGCAAATCTCCGACAGGGACGACACCCCCGGAGCACAAAAAGGCAACGAGGACAGCCCCTCCGACGACAAGGGCAACTAGAGCATTTTAAACCATACGGCCTGCCGTTTCGCGGGAAAAACACGGTTTCCGCTCACTTCGGGCCGGGCGGCGCTGTGCCGCCGCCCCGCGTTTCACCTTTTTCAAAGGCGAAACGCTCTAAACCGGTTGCCTTCAAGCCGCCCGCACAACCATCTTTGCCAAGGAGCCTGACAGCATGAGCCAGATGCAGGAGTATACGGAGCAGGAGCAGTCCACGGGATCGCCGCTGCTTGATTCCATCATCAGCCAGACCGCCCTGACGCCGGAAGACGAGGGCTATGAAGCCGCCCGGCTGGGTATCAGCGCCTTTATTGAAGAAATGCTGAAACCTGCCCATGAAGGGGAAAAAGTCCGCAAAAACGCTGTGGATCACATGATTGCGGAAATCGACCGCCGCCTGTCCGCCCAGATGGACGAAGTGCTGCACGCCAGAGCATTCCAGGAAATGGAATCCGCCTGGCGCGGCCTCAAGCTGCTGGTGGATCGCACGGACTTCCGGGAAAACATCACCGTGGAGATGCTCAACATTACCAAGGATGAACTCCTTGACGACTTCATAGATTCCCCGGAAATTTCCCAGTCCAGTTTGTACAAGCAGATATACACCTCGGAATACGGCCAGTTCGGCGGGAATCCGGTCGGGGCCATCATCGGCAACTACTACTTCAGCCCCACGGCTACGGACATGCGTCTGCTCCAGAACGTGGCCAGCGTGGCCACCATGTCCCACGCTCCCTTTATTGCGGCCGCCGCGCCTTCCTTCTTCGGCCTGACGGACGGTTCGTTTCAGCGCCTGCCCGCGCTCAAGGACCTTCAGGACATTTTCACCAGCCCGGCCTACACCAAATGGAACGCCTTCCGCGAATCGGAAGACTCCCGCTATGTGGGGCTGACCGCGCCCCGCTTCCTGCTGCGCCAGCCCTACGACCCGGAAGAAAATCCGATCCGGGCCTTTGTCTACAAGGAAACAGTGGACGACAACCACGCAAACTTCCTGTGGGGCAACACGGCCTTTGCCTTTGCCACGCGCCTTACGGACAGTTTTGCCAGATACCGCTGGTGCGCCAACATCATCGGCCCCCGCTCCGGCGGCGCGGTCGAGGATCTGCCGGTACACCTCTATGAAAGCCTGGGCGACATCGAAATGAAAATCCCCACGGAAGTTCTTATTTCCGATCGCCGGGAATACGAGCTCGCCGAGCAGGGCTTTATTGCTCTGACCATGCGCAAGGGCTCGGACAACGCCGCCTTCTTCTCCGCCAATTCCTGCCAGAAGCCGAAGTTCTTCGGCATTTCCGAAGAAGGCCGGAACGCGGAGCTCAACTACCGGCTGGGCACACAGCTGCCGTATCTGTTCATCATTTCCCGTCTGGCGCACTACATCAAGGTATTGCAGCGCGAAAATATCGGCTCATGGAAGGAGCGTTCGGATCTGGAACGGGAGCTGAACACCTGGATTCGCCAGTATGTCGCCGATCAGGAAAACCCCAGTGCGGATACGCGCAGCCGCCGTCCGCTGCGTGACGCGCGGATCGTGGTTTCGGACGTTGAGGGAGATCCGGGCTGGTATCGCGTTTCCATGAGCGTGCGCCCGCACTTCAAATATATGGGCGCGTACTTCACGCTTTCTCTCGTCGGCAAGCTGGAAAAGGAATAGTCATGGCGGGGAGTCTCTTTGAAAGGCTGACTCTGGGGCAGGCCGGCATGGACATGGACGAGGATACATCCATCCGGAACAACCTGTCCCGCGTGCTCGGCACCCGGCAGGGAGCCGTCCAGTCTCTGCCCGACTACGGACTCCCCGACCTCAACGATCTCACGCTGTCGCGCAGCGAACTGCAAATCATGCTGAGTTCCGCCATAGAACGGCTTATCGAACTCTATGAACCGCGGCTCCGCAACCCGCGGGTCGCGAGCCTGCCGGTAAAGAACAGCGCCCCCTTTACTCTCCGCTTTTCCATTCAGGCGGAAAAGAGGCGTCGGGACGGGCGTTCTGAACCCTGGGCATGGACCGTATCCGTGGACGAAGGCAAGTACCGGAGCAGATCATGAGCGTCAACCGCTACTATGAAAAAGAACTCGTCGCCCTGCGCACGCTGGGGCAGGAGTTTGCCGAAAACAATCCCGCGCTTGCCCCCTTTTTCAATACGCCCGGCAAGGACCCGGATGTGGAGCGCATTCTGGAAGGGGTGGCCTTTCTTACCGGTCGCCTGCGGGAAAAGCTGGACGATGAACTGCCGGAAATCACCTACGCCCTGTTCAATCTGCTCTGGCCCAATTATCTGCGACCGCTGCCCGCATGCAGCGTCATTCAGTTTCTCCCGCCCCGGGGGCTGTCGGGCCCTGCCGTCATTCCCCGGGAATTCACGGTACGGTCGGAGCCCGTCGACGGAACGCCCTGTCTGTTTCGCACCGCCTATGAAACGGAAGTCCTGCCGCTGGAGCTGACGAATCTTGCTTTCGCCGCCAGAGACGGAGAAGCGGTCATGCTCCTGCGCTTCCGCAGCGAGGAAGTCACCCTTGATCAGCTGACGCCGCAACGCCTGCGCGTCTTCCTGACCGGGGAAACAACCATCGTGCATACCCTGTATTATCTGCTGATGCGCAAGCTCCGCCGTCTGCGTGTTCACGCCTTCGACAGCGCGCGCCGGGAACTGCGTCTGGCGGAACTGGAGCCGCGCATCCGGCCGGTGGGCTTCGCGCAGGACGAAGTTGTCTATCCCTGTCCTCCGAACTCCTTTGCCGGTTACCGCATCCTTCAGGAATATTTCTGCTTCCCGGAAAAATTTCACTTTCTCGACATTGAACTCGGGGACGCCCTCTCCGAAGAACGCCTGAGCCGGGTCGAAGGCTGTCAGGAGTTTGAACTGCACTGCGTGCTCGAAAGTCTGCCGCCCAATTTTGAATCCTATTCCAAAAACAATATCCGCCTGTTCTGCACGCCTGTGGTCAATCTGTTCCCGCGTTCCGCCTCGCCGCTCACCTGGGATCACCGTCAGACGGAATACCGCATCATGCCCGATCCCAGATATCCCTACCACTACGCCGTGCACAGCGTCAGCCATGTGGAAAGCTGGGGCGCGGCCAACAGAGAACACAGGGTCTACCAGCCGTTTGAATCCTTTGAACACAGACGCAACGGAGACAAGGCGGCCTACTACCGTCTGCGGGTACAGCCTTCGCCCTCCGACGAAAGCGTGGAAACCTATATTTCCCTTGTTGCCGAAGACGACGGGCCGCTGCCGCAGGATGCCACCATCTCCATGGACCTCATGTGCACCAACCGCATGCTGCCCCTGCAACTGGGCGTGGGCGACATCCGTCACCCTCAGGATACGGGCGATGCGGCCATTCCTTTCAAAAACATCATTCCCGTTACGCCGCCCTTTGCGCCGCCGCTGGAGGGCGACACCCTGTGGCGCCTCCTGTCCAACATGGCGCTCAATTATCTTCCGCTGACCAATATCAATGCCCTGCGCGGCATCGTGGCCACCTACGACTTCCGCGCCCTGCATGACAGACGCAGAGCGCGGGTGCTGGAAAAAATTCTGGAAGGCATGCGCGATATCCGCATGCGGGAAACGGATCGCATTTACCGGGGGCTTCCCCTGCGGGGAGCGGTGACGGAACTGACCCTAGATCAACGGGGATTTTCCTGCGAAGGCGATATGTTCCTGTTCGCTTCCGCCCTCAATGAATTTCTGGCCCTGTACGCCACGGTGAACAGTTTTCACCAGCTTATCGTGCGCGAGGAAAAAAGCGGGGAAAGGTACGTATGGCCGCCACGACTGGGCACGCTGACGCTGTAGGGACGCCGGCCATGCCGCGCCCCGCGCGTCCGCAAAAACGGAAAACGGCCGTCTACAGCAGACTTGAGGAATCTCCCGGCAGCTTTGCCTTTGCGCAGGCCGTGCACATCATCCGGCGCTATCTGGCCGGCCGGGGCGTGCGCGAGCCGGAAAAGGCCCTGCGCTTTCGCGTCAATCCCAATCTGTCCTTTCCGCCGGGCGACATGGAGAGCCTTGTCTTCAGCGGTCAGGGGGAGGAGACGCGCGCCCTGCTGGTCCTCAATCTCATGGGGCTGCACGGCGCGGGCTCGCCACTGCCCGTCTACTTTTCCGAATACGTGGCCCAGCATCAGGACGAAGCGGACGCGCTGCGGGACTTTTTAGATCTCTTCAACCATGAGCTCATAGACATTCTGTACGGCACATGGCGCAAGTACCGCTATTACCTGCAATACCGGGAAGAC